>CAMYLH010000813.1 GCA_947259065.1 uncultured Desulfobacterales bacterium | reverse complement strand
TTCAAAGGTCCGCCGAAACCGGCTTCGGCATCGGCAACAATAGGCGCAAACCAATAGGGTCCCCGTTTTCTGCCATCCAGGACTTGAATCTGATCGGCGCGGTGCAGGGCATTGTTGATACGTCTGACCACTTCCGGGACGCTGTTTGAGGGATACAGGCTCTGGTCCGGGTACATTTCACGGGCAAGATTGGCATCAGCGGCCACCTGCCATCCGCTCAAATAAATGGCTTTAAGGCCTGCCTCCACCTGCTGAACGGCTTGATTGCCGCTCATCGCCCCCAGTGCCGCAATGTAATCTTCTGTTTGCAGCAAATACCATAAGCGCTGGGCACCGACTTCCGCGAATGTGTGTTCCAGTTTCAAGGTACCTCGCAGTTTGAGGACATCCTCGGGTGTGTAAGGCCGCTGAATCCCATGCCAGCGAGGATCGCAGTCCCACTCTTGTCGCAGGCAGGCAGCATCGTCGTCCATGATCTCATGGCATGAGAGTCTTTCACAAGTTTCGATAGCTTTATCTTGAATCGTTGTTGTCATTTTCCTCAATCCTTTCTTTGAATTTTTTTCAACTTAAGACCGATTTTCTTCCGAGTCAAACCTTCGTTTCCGTTTTAACCGGCAGTTGCGGGCATAGGGATAAATGTGGGGCAGTTTTCCCGCCTGTATCATCTGCTGAGCCTGCTGCCAGAAACTTACTTCGAACAGATCGTTGTGGTGCTCACAAAACACATCCCGCAGGGAGGCGCGCAGTCCCAGAAATTTTTGAAATTCTTCCGGGAATACATCATTTTCATCCACAAAAAACCAGGGTTCGGCGGCCATTTCATTCTCAACCTCGTAGGCAGGCGGCAATTTTCTGAAACGACAGCTTGTCAGCAGACAAAGCTCATCGTAATCGTAAAATACAACCCGACCATGGCGAGTTACGCCGAAATTTTTGAGAAGAATATCACCGGGGAATATATTGCTGACGGCCAGGTCTTTAATAGCGTTGCCCCACTCGACGACTATTTTTTGTGCTTGCGGTTCATCGGCCTCGTTCAGAAAGACATCCAGGGGCGTCACCCGGCGTTCAACATAGGCATGATCTACGACGATATAATCGTTGCCGATGCGAACCGTGCGGCCGGCGTCTTGTTTTAATTCCGCCAGCAATTGCGGCGCGAAGCAGGAGGTGTCGAATTTTAAATGTTCAAAAGTCTGGGCATCTACCAGCCGACCGGCGCGGTCGTGCCGGTACACCAGGTCATATTTGGCCATAATTTCGCGGCGTGTTGTCTTCTTGGGCGTATCGAATCGATCCCGGATAAGTTTAAATACCAGGTCGTCATTGGGCAAGTTAAATACGATCATCACCATTCCACGCTGGCCCGGGGATATGTCAAAGCGATCTATATAGCACACCGTCATGTGATCCAGCAGTTCCCGGTACAACTCTGTTTTGCCATGTTTGTTAAAGCCTGTTGAGATATACAATTCAGCGATGCGCTTGTGCGGCAAAATGGTTTTGAGAAAATGGATAAGATCGTAAGGCCTATCCACTTCGACATGGAAGTACGAGCGGGTAAAACTAAACAATATGCTGACATCGTCTGTATCTAACAGGACGCCATCGACAACGATGCCATCGGTTTTATTCAGAAGGGCAATCGCCAGGGGAACGAGGGTCGCACCACTAAAAATGCGGCCAACCAGATAAGCACCCATACCCCGGTAGAAAACACTTTGGGCCATATCGATGCCGTCGATTTTACCCGAAGCCCCTATTTTTTGTAAATGAATTTCAATTTTTGCGCCGACTTGTCGAGCGTCATATTCGATATCCTTGAAAGACGCCATCAGCGGGTAATCGGCTAAAATCATGCGAATCAGGCGGGCGGTGGACCGGCGGCCTTTGAAGGTGTGATAAATCTTGGCGGTCGTCGGGGTTGGGGGGGTGTGATAAATCTTAGAGGTCGTCGGGGTTGGGGGGGTGTCAAAATCAGTGTTTACAAACTCGATCTCAGCATCGACACCCACTGTGGCAAAGATACGGCGAGTGATGGAATTAAAAAAGGTTTCGGCCAGTTCCCAATCGTCGTTCTGGTTGAGCATACCGGAGTATGCCGTTTTTATAAAGGCCCATACCTTTTTATGCTGTATGTCATCTGCCAGAAGGCGGCGGATTTCGATCTCAATGCGGTCGACGGCATCACGATATAGATCCAGTCTTTGAATGGCATCGGCCCGTACGCCATGCCAGTCGCGATTTTTAAACCTCAGGGAAGCACGCCGGGTGATATCCTTAAACCGTGAGCGATAGGTGCAAAAGGCCCGGTATATAGCGGCAGCTCCTTGACCGGTGAGGCGGTTGTTAACTGGTAGTTGGGACATCAGGCCCTCATCGGGTTTCATCTAACAACATGTTTTAAGAAAATTGAGGTTTCAGCCATTAAAAAATCTCAAACCTGATTTAGTCAATCGTCAAGATTCGATCACTCACATGTTGTGCATAATAAACCCTTTCAGTGCTTGTCAACATTCTTATTTAGATTCTTTGCGTTGAGCGCCATCGTGCACGCTTGCCTTTTCGACATTGTGTATTACCATCAATTCATACTCGGAGAAAACTTCCGAACTGGAAAATGCACCCAACGTCCGTGTTGGATGAAAATGAGCTAAAATTGTGGTATTCTGCCCGTCGAGAGCCTCTGGGTAGAACGATCAATTTTTTTAAAACAGGTAGAGCGTAGCGTTTCCTTAATTTTAGGTATTTTGGGCAATTTAGATCACTTTAGGCATTCTTTTATT
>CAMYLH010000812.1 GCA_947259065.1 uncultured Desulfobacterales bacterium | reverse complement strand
TAAGCCTGGATAAGGTTCGAAAAAGACTTCACATGAAGCCGGGCAGGGATTTGTATGAGGCCCGCACCCTCGTCGATACCGTTCAGCAGCTCATTGAACCCAGAGCAATTTACAATGTCAGCTATATCGAAGAAAAATCAGAGGACAGCGTCGTTGTCGGAGGATTGCGTTTGAACAGCCGGGTTCTGCGAAAAAATTTAGATCGGGTGCAAAGAATTTTTCCCTATGTCATCACCCTTGGCAGCAAATTGGGCGAAAAACAAAACGCCTGCAAGGATCTATTAGAAAATTATTACCTGGATTCCATCGGCAACCTTGCTCTGAATTCGGTTCAAAAACAGCTAAAAAAGCACTTGCAGTCTAAATTTGCCCTGGGAAAAATGTCATCCATGGCCCCGGGATCATTGTCGGATTGGCCCATCGAAGAGCAAGAGCCTTTGTTTAAATTGGTCGGAGACGTGGAAGCTTCCATCGGCGTGAGATTGACCCAGCGCCTATTGATGATTCCGGCCAAATCTATTTCCGGTTTCTATTTTCCGACGGAAGTGTCCTTTTATAGCTGTCAACTGTGCCCCCGGGAAAAATGCGAATCGAGAAAAGCAAAGTACAATGAAGCGTTGGCTGACGATTATGGCATCAAGAATTAGTATATGTTCGATTGGATGAGTTGGATGGTCGAGTATGCTGAGTCTCAATATTGGAACGATTCAACATTGAGATTTAAGTTTTAGGTTAACAATTTCGCTGCCGTA
Organism: uncultured Desulfobacterales bacterium; assembly: GCA_947259065.1. Classification (GTDB taxonomy): domain Bacteria; phylum Desulfobacterota; class Desulfobacteria; order Desulfobacterales; family JAFDCJ01; genus JAFDCJ01. The sequence continues at coordinate 1,360 of CAMYLH010000812.1, read as the reverse complement.
TAATTGGTTTAAGATTACTGAAAAACATGTCTCTCCGCTGGCTAATATTTTCGCTTTCCACCTCTCTTTTTTTTATTTCCCAGTTTTATCGGGTTTCCAATGCGGTTATTGCTCCGATGCTGATCCGGGATCTTTCCCTGGATACCGAGGGGCTGGGTTTAATTTCAGCGTCTTTTTTTTATGCGTTTGCCCTCACCCAAATACCGATCAGCCTCTTTTTGGACAAATTAGGTCCAAAACTATTGATGACGGCACTTTCCGCCATCGGAATATTGGGCGCCTTTGTTTTCTCATGGGCCGATTCTCTGGCGCTGGGTGTGACGGGTCGTGTTCTGCTGGGGGCGGGTATGGCCTGCAATTTGATGGGAACTTTCAAGCTCCTGACCCTGTGGTTCAGCCCCAGAAAGTTTGCCACTCTCATGGGAATCGTTATTGCCATCGGCACTGTCGGAAACATGGGAGCGACAACCCCTCTGGTAATATTGGTGGAAAGCATCGGCTGGCGGGCCGGCTTTCAAGTCATTGCGGTCATCAATCTTCTGGTGATCCTGGCATTTTATCTTGTCGCTTGCGATCCACCGGCGACAACATTGGACGGTCAGGACCCCGAGTTCTCAATGAGCCTGCATGATGTTTTTGGCAACATACAATTGCTTTTTAGACGAAAAGATTACTGGATCATATCATTCAGTACCCTTGTCCGCTACGGGGTCTATGCCGCCTTCCAGGCCCTTTGGGCAGGACCTTTTCTGATGGAAGTTATGGGGTACTCCGCTATAACCACCGGCAATCTGATTCTGCTCTTGAATTTTGGAATGATTTTGGGGTCCCCGTGCTGGGGAGCCCTTTCCGACAGGCTGTTAAGAACCCGCAAAGGGGTTATCATGGCCGGCTTAATCGGCATTGCCGTGACCATCATTGTTTTAATGTCAATCCCGGCTGGTCTGCATCCTGCAATTTTAGCTTTGCTTTTCTTCTGCTTCGGCTTTTTCAATGCCGCCGGTATGTTGATGTATCCTCATATAAAAGAAATGATGCCGCCGGAGATGGCCGGCGTGGCGATGACCGGTATCAACTTTTTTAATATGATCGGACCGGCGATTTTCCTCCAGGGTTTGGGAAGCCTCATGCAAACCCTATATCCTGATGCTTCCCGCGGACCGCAAGCCTTTACTGCCGCTTTCATCGTGTGTTCAGTCTGCGTGGTAATAGCGACCACGCTGTATTTTTTTACCGCCGAGAAGCGTTTGGATTGTTGATAGTGCTAAACCCGGTATTGATAAAAGATGTTCATTCTTTTCCCTCAATTGAGGGTTTACGCTTTATCCTGCTTTTCCACCCACTGATAAAGAAACTCGAT
>CAMYLH010000811.1 GCA_947259065.1 uncultured Desulfobacterales bacterium | reverse complement strand
ATCGGGTCAGCCTCTCCGGGCATTGGCACGATCGTGGAGTTAACTTCGATGAAGCGTGTCTTGCCATTGCACGTTAGCCTTTGTTCGAAATGATGGCGGTCGAGAACGTCACGACCGGGGGCCGGGACCATATCCTGGTTGCGGGGTGAAGGGAGCAGCGGCGTGTGAAGATCGACGCCTGTGCTTTTACGGATTTCATGCACCGAGTCGAAGTTGGGGGATCCCAGCAGTTCGCTTGCCGCCCGGTTATAGAAAAGGACCTTGCCCTTGTAGTCGGCAAGGATGACACCCTCATGGATATGCGAAATCACCGCATCCATCAATGGTGTGAACTGTTCTAAGGCATTCATCCAATCCATCCCTCACTCAAGTTCGGTTATTTTATGCTTCGGTTCTTTCTGCGCAAAACCACCCCTTCAATGCGGATTTATCGCATTCAGAACACTTACCTTAATAGAATAGCTGACCTGTGGCGTTGATGCAGGTCAATCTGCAACTAAAAACTGTTGCAATACGTTGAATCCGTTGCAGCCGTGTTGCAGTGCTGCTTTCTGCGACATGAATACAGAAATAACAATAAGTTAATATATCAACTACATGTTAATTCTTATCAAAAGTGTTGCAAGTAAACGCTCGGCTATACTTCAAAAAAATCAATAGAAACAAAACACTATAAGTTGGCACGCAGTTTGCGATGGGCTTATGAATAGTACCCTGCCGCAGAGGGGCGTTGCAGAGCGGTCCCGGTCAGGGTGGTCACCAATCTCTTTGAGGAGACAATCCGTGACGTTACGAGTTCAAGGACCAACGACGCAAGGCCGCAGTGTTTCACTGCTCTGCACAATTGCCCAGTAGTATTGCCGCCAACGATTGACGGCTTTTCTGACGAGCACGTTGCTAACGCTGCCCCTGGGCTTGCTGGCGCAGACAGCATCGGCACAAGGCGGCCCGACCGCCGGCTCTCAAATTGTGACCGTACAGGCGAGCAGTGCGGGGAGTGCGGTAACGCTGGGCGGTACGGTGGTCGCCTTCAGGGAGGTGACACTGACGGCACAGATTCCGGGGCGCGTTGAATTCATCGCCGGTCTGGAGGGCGACAGATTCAAAGCTGACGAAATCCTGGTTGCCATCGATGACGATGATCTGCTGGCCAAGCGTCGTGCGGCAGTTGCCCAGTTCAACAATGCCATGTCTGCCATTAGCAATGCCCAGGTTCAGTACCAGCGCGAACTCTACTCCCCGCAGGATCGTAGTATTTCGCAGTCCGGCGGCATGGGCATGCCGAACATGTTCGATCAGATGTTTACCCAGCCTTTTTCCCAGACATTCATGCCGGGCCAGTATGGCGGTGATCGTTATGTCGATCGCACCGCCAACCTCTGGGGGCGTGGCACACAGCTGACGCAGGCGCGCAACCAGCAGCTCGCGGCGCAGTCCGCCATTGAGGAAATCGACGCCAGCCTGCGCGATGCGCGTTCCTTCGCACCCTTCGACGGTGTCATCATCGACAAGTTGGTGGAAGAGGGCGACACGGTTCAGCCGGGTCAGCCGCTGTTGGTATTTTCCGACCTGACTTATCTGCAGGTGCAGGTCGACGTACCGGTAAGGCTCATGTCCGGATTAAAAATGGGCATGCTGATCCCGGTCAGGATAGACGTTGGCAATGTGCGCGTCGACGCGCGTGTGGCGCAGATTTTCCCGTCCGCCGATGCCGTGCGCCACACCGTCACTGTCAAGTTTGATCTTCCCATCAACGTGCCGGGCGGTCCCGGTATGTACGCAGAAGTCATGCTTCCGGATGTTTCAGTTCAGGTCAGTGAAGTGCCTGTCATTCCGGATAGTGCGGTGTTATGGCGCGGCAGCCTGCCCGCCGTGTATATAGCCACCGAGGACGAGCGCAGGGAACTGCGTCTGATTCGACTGGGCGACTATGTCAGCGCTCATCAGGTGGCGGTTCTATCCGGTCTAAAGGTTGGGGAGCGCATCTATGCGGCACCCCCGGCGGATGGTGCATCGTCTGACTGGCGTCAACGCTCCCAATAACACTCAGGACGGTTCGGGGCAAAAACCATGACGGAAAAAACAGAGAATAATACTTCCCAGCCTGAAGAGA
>CAMYLH010000810.1 GCA_947259065.1 uncultured Desulfobacterales bacterium | reverse complement strand
AGACAAATGACCCCGCTATTAAGAAAAAACTGAATCCTCCTTTCATCCCTAAAGCCATTCTGAACCTTATCCAGCTGGAGTGATCCTTCTGGTTACGGCCCGATTATTTTTCTCTAAATTCTTTCCCAGGGAGAACTGTTTCCTTCTTCCGGAAATCCTCCGCTTTTTACTTCTTAATTACGCTTGAATTTTATCAACTTGAGGGGTTTTCCAGCCATTTTGCCGAAACGCCTATTTTTGTCGTGAACCTGGCAAAATGATTGGCTGCTGGGCCAATTTATTAAATCTCCTCATCGATGTGGGTTAAAAGGTTCCGGGTTCCCGGTTCAGGGTTAGTCATTTCGCGTCTTTTCCCTTCACCATTGATACCATTGGTAAATGTGACGTGAAATCAATCTCTGAACCGTGAACCCTTCAACCCTTCGTCAAAATTGCAATCGGAGTCATCTATCCAAAATATTACCCCACAACCGTTCCTATTTACGAGGTCTGTATTCAGGAAGATATCTCCGGTTGGGCTATTCGCCGCCGCCGTATTTGAATGAAAGGTTCACCCGGGCGCGATAAGATGCGACTTTGCCGTTTTCTACTTTCATGTCAAGCTTTTCGACCTCTGCAATCCTCAGGTCTCGCAGGGTTTGGCCGGCTCTTTCTACCGCATTTTTGGCAGCTTCTTCCCAGGAAGTTTCGCTGCTTCCCACCAATTGAATAACTTTGTAGATACTTTCAGCCATTTTTGCCTCCTTTCCTGTGCGCCGGGACATCAACGCAATTAAGGTTCCAGTTCCGGCAGCGGTCGGTTACTGGTTTTCCGTCCTCTGCCACCAAATAGTTCAGATTGAAGCCTAATTTGTCCAAGTTGGCACAATGATGGTGATTTTATCCGGACCTATGTAATCTGAACTCGTCAAGAGATATAAAAAACACAATGATTTGTCGATCGGAAAGAGGCCATTTAAGACGGGTCAGTCCGATCGAATGTGTTTAGAAGAATGATAAAAACGTTATGGTAACACGTTATAAAGATCTGAAGCATTTAGAAGGTACTGAGTATATCGATTAAACTAAACAAAGAAATTAACAAAGTCAAGGTTGAAAAATAATCTGATTTAAACTTTTTATACTAAAGGAGATGAATAAATCCGGGCCTTTTATGTTTCTGTACCACGGCACACGAAACCCCAGGTTTCTGAGAAACCTTGGAAATCTTAGAAAATCAGCTGCCGAATTTATTAAAGCAAAATTGCCTCTTGATTATGGTTTGAATTGTCTATAATAGTTTTAATTTACAATATTATGAAAGGTAGGCCGGATGAAATCATTGACCTCGATACGGAGATCGGCACCGGATCTTTCTATCAATATCGATGCCGTTTGCAGTTTGATTGCCGGCACCCAATTGCCCAGCGGGGAAATCCCATGGTGTGAGGGCCAAAAAACAGATCCCTGGGATCATGTTGAGGCCGCTATGGGGCTGAGTATCGGCGGTTATTTGACCCATGCCCGACGTGCCTATGGGTGGATGGCACATATGCAGCTTGAGGATGGTTGCTGGTATTCGGCTTACATGCAGGGTGTACCTTTAGACAGGACCCGGGATGCCAACATGTCCTCCTACATTGCTGTCGGTGTATTTCACTATTATCTCATCACCGCGGACATCGCTTTTGTTAGGCGGATGTGGCCGACGGTGTCGGCAGCCATAGATTTTGCGTTGCGTCTTCAAACTTCTGAAGGCGAGGTACACTGGGCCATCAGCCCGGGAGGTCAGGTGGATCAAATGGCGCTTTTAACCGGGTCCAGCTCTATATATATGAGTCTAAAATGCGCCCTGGCCATCACCCGGATACTCGGGCGCTCCGCACCCAAATGGGAAAGCGCCTTGATTAAGCTGGGCGACGCCATCCGGCAGAAGCCTTATCTATTCAACATAGCCAAATCCCGCTATTCGATGTACTGGTTTTACCCGATTCTCGCCGGCGTCCTAACCGGAGCCGACGCCCAAAAGCGAATCGATAAGTACTGGGCAAAATATATCATCGAAGACAGGGGGGTTCGGTGCGTTTCCGACGAGCCCTGGGTGACGATAGCAGAAACCTCGGAGCTGGTTATCGC
>CAMYLH010000809.1 GCA_947259065.1 uncultured Desulfobacterales bacterium | reverse complement strand
AACCATCTCCATTGCCCTGAAGCGCAACGCTCTATCACGTCTTGTTCTCTTTGTTAGTCTCACACGAATCTCGCTCTGAGCTCCTCTTCACATTGAATTGAAACTCACCTACGGTTAGTAAAATCTAAAATTTGGCCGCTTTAAACCCTTAACCCTCACGCGAGGTCTTTATGAAAGAACTAACCGTCACTTTACCAGGACACAAGATAAAATATTTAGAGTACATCAGCAAATACACGGCCGAAAACATTTCTGAAATAATTGAGGGGCTCGTATATAACCACTTTATCCGCCACTTCGAGATCACGAACGGCCAGCATCGGCAAAAAATCCCGGGCAAGCCTTTCTCAGGAAAGCAAGCCGAACGCAAATTCTTGGACCACGAATGCGACTATTGGCCTGAAAATTCTGTTGAATACCAGATGATCCAAAGCCGCCTTAATATCCTTGCAGCCTGACATTAACCTACTCAGTAGGCGCTTCACTGGGGGCCGATCACCGGATAAACTTCGCCAACACTAGGACCTACTTTGCCAATTTAGGTCATAACTCAATTTATCGGTAATTCTCTGATAGCCATATTTTGGCTGATTAATATAAAATCACATTTAATTCCCACCAAACTTGAACCGCAAAAAAACTCTTAATTAGTCTAAAGTTTCGTTAAACCACTCCGATATTTACCTATAATTAATAAAGGATTTTTTATTTCACAAACCAAACAAAGGTTAAGAGGTAAATCATGATTAGATTTAACAAATTGTTATCATTTATTATTATTGGATTAGCATTTGCTTTTGCCGGCTGTTCTGGTGGTGGGGGTGGTGGTAATTCTGGAGGGGGAACTAGCGGGCTTACTTATTCAGGGGTGACGACCCCGGCACAGGTTGACGAATCCAACGCAGAAGAAATTACCGGTGGGGCTTTTGCAACCGGATTAATTGGTGACGGCATGGTGGGTTTAAGTGTCGATCAGCAAATCGAGTCTTATCATATTCGTGACTTCCGTTCAGTGAAAGTGCCGATAATTTTAAGCGATTCCCTTAACCTGGTCGATTTTACCTCCCCATCTTCGGGTGGTATTCAGGCAGCTACCCAAACTCAAAGTGATATAATTGCAGGCAGCTGCGGAGGTACGATGTCGTATTCGGTCTCTGTTGATGATCAGCAGGGCACATTTAGTGGGAGCTTTACCTTTTCCGATTATTGTAATGATGGGACCGTCATTAATGGGGCTGCCAGATTCGATGGTCAAATGGATGTGAATAGCGGAGAATTTATCGAAGCAACCTTTTCATTTGATAATCTATCTGGCGGAGACCTCTCCTTAGATGGTGAAATACAGATAGATTTTGCGGCAACTCCGAATGTCATTACCTTCAATGCGTATGGTCAAGATCCAGTTTCCGGCGCTGTATTTTGGATTAAAAATTATAGTATTACGATTGATGAATTTGCGGGTTATGTGGAGATTGAAATGGTTGGTACGTTTTACCATCCTGACTTTGGATATGTTACGCTTGCCACACCCGAAGCTTTGGTATTGCATGATGGAGATGAATGGCCCGAATCCGGCACCATTACCGTAACAGGGGCAAATAATTCAAAAGCTAAATTAACTACAATTGATCATTTAACTTGCACAGTGGAAGTCGATCGTGACGGAGATGATACTTATGAGTGGGATTCAGGTGTTCTGAATTGGGAGGATCTGTAATCGTTTTTTATTTTCCAATTCCACTCACTTGATATAACGCTATATTTTCAACATTGGGGTTAATTCGAATAGTGAAGATGAGCAGGGCTTTCTTGCCCTGCTTTTTTTTGCTTTAAGATAATTAGTTGTTTCCCTTGACATTTTAGTTTGAATCTGAAAAATTAACGTCGATTGACCCTGGAGATACAAACATTGATCAAAAGGGAGAGCATATGGATGGATCATAATACCCTGTTTCCGGTACTGGAGATGGGGTTTTCTTTTTGGGATATCCTGATGAAACCTGAAATTTGCGCTGGTTGCAGCTATTGGTATATGAAATTTCCTGATATTTTGCCTGAAATTATTCTGACCCATCAAAGCAATACGTATAACCTGATTCGTTATTAGTCTTTTAA
>CAMYLH010000808.1 GCA_947259065.1 uncultured Desulfobacterales bacterium | reverse complement strand
GCTTTTTAAGCACCCAGTCTATCAGCTTGCCCGGATCCGGTGACTGGTCTTTTTCTTTGACAGGAAGGGTCTCGCTTATCATTGGGGTGTCGGAATTTTGATCGAAAGGTTTACTGTCGGCGGTTAAACCCGGCGAAATAACGGCATCCGATGTTTTCAGTGAATGTTGCGATCGGTGTGCTAATCCGTTTTGATCCCGACTATCCCGATCTGAAGGGCGGTCTGCGCTTTTAAAGGTAACACCGGTCGAATCGGCTGTATCCAAGAGTTGGCCGGAGATGATATCGCTTTTTCGATCTCCAAACCGATGCGTGTTGTTTCGCTTTTGCGAAATTGGGGTTGCGCGTTGTTCAGACCGGGACGAAACTTCTAGCGCTTGTATGGTATCCTGATAAATATCAAGAATCTGCACGCCGAAAATCTCTTCTGAGGTTATGACATGGGATTGAACAATCGCCGGTGGATCTGCGGCTACGATGCCGCGAGGGTTCTTCCTGGCAACATCCGTAATGCGGTTAAGATAGCCAGTGCTGCCTGCCCAAAAAGAAACCAGGCCAAATATCAGTATTGCAAACGTCGTCAGTATCAGATGGACAAATTTCTTAGCGGCCGCTGTTTTAATTGGCACCTGCAGCGGCTGCTCTTTTCGGGCCATACGTTCTTTCTCAGCCCTTTCTAAAGCTTCACGTGTTTTGCTCATTCCTGAAAACCTTTAGAGTAATATCTACATCATCATCGACGACCCATCATTTCATTTTTTCTCTGCCGATCTCGGCGTTTTTCCCTAGCTGTAAAACTGCAACGAATATGCCAAGGTCTCCGACCACACGATCTAGCTGTATTTGAGGTTATGTATTCGTAAATCCGGCCGTTGCAAATAACGATTTGTGTATGAATTTTCCTGCATCAGATTTTCTCTGAGATTGGTTTCTGAACATAACTATCCGGAAATTAATTATTTTTGTAAGGAGGGTATTTCCTACACGTTAACTTGCCGGACTTATATGACGGCTAGGTACTGTTTATATGAATCAAGACTGCCATTCAACAAATCCCGCTGGGCAGACACTCACAGTCAATTGAAATGGCCGGCGCAGTTCTTTATCTCGTGTCCGAAGCGGCCTCATACACGACCGGGGCGTGTATCGTGTGTGACGGGGGGAAGTCGGTATGACGGCATATGCGGCTGAGCAAACCGGTCATCACCGCCATTTCTGATTAGCCCCTTGGATATTCCTGAACACTTACACTCATCTCTTGATGAGGTTTAACCTCATAACCGGGTTCTTCGGGCTCGTCATCAGTCATTTCAGCAGGGAAACCCGTGCCTGAAATCCGGATGTCACAGGCTTCTTCCAAACGCTTGATGATATTTGGAGAGAACTCGCGTGGCCCGTAGCGATCCTGACCATCCTTAAATATATTCAATACCAGCGGTGATATCTCTAGCGCAACCTTGTTAACATTGGCAAGGTTGTCAAAGAGTCCGACGTCTTTCACCACCAGATCCATCGTAAAGTTGATATCGCGGCTGCCGTTTAGAATCACCTGGGATTCTGTTTCATGAACAAAGGAGTTTCCGGAAGAAATACGAATGGCTTCGTAGGTGGTGTTCATATCCATGCCGGCTTTTTTTGCTACTGCAAAAGCCTCGGCCAGTGCAGCAAGGTGTACCGAGCATAGGTAATTGGTGACAACTTTTAGGACGGATGCTGAACCTACCGGGCCGGTATGCAGAATGCGGCGCCCCAGGATGGTCAAAATGGGAAGAACGCGTTCAAACGCTTCCCGTTTGCCCCCGGCAAAGATAGAGATATTGCCGGTTGCAGCACGGTGACAGCCGCCTGACACTGGGCAGTCCATTGCCATCGCGCCTTTTGCTTCAACGATATTCGCCAGCCGGATAACTTCTGACTCGTCAGTCGTACTCATTTCCAGCCAGATTTTTCCCGCGCCAATACCAGAGATGATACCTTCTTCGCTTTCCATTACCGTGGCGCACGCTGTGGGTGAGGGTAAGCAGGTAATAATCAGATCAACCTTCTCTGCCATTTCTTTTGGTGAAGCCGCGCTAGTTGCGCCCCGGTCAACGAACGAGCGGACCAGTCCGTCGTCG
>CAMYLH010000807.1 GCA_947259065.1 uncultured Desulfobacterales bacterium | reverse complement strand
CCCAGATTTCTTCCCAACGCATTTCTTTAAACGCTTTACGATGAAGTTCTAGCAAGATACGCTCACGCAAACCGGTCCTGGCGACATATTCCTGGTACGTATCGCTGGTGATGCAAACGGTGTCGGGAATATCGAAACCGCCTTTGACCAGCAGCGATAGAGCATATCCCTTGCCGCCCACGCGCTGACGATCTCCGGAATGGATGTCTTCAGTGGATAGAATCCAGTTCATGAGTCCAGGTGCAGCTCCATCACATTTTGAAAGTTTTTAACCAGGAAATAGCTGTCTATGGTTACCCCTACCAAGGCACAGGTCGGTGACCGTACAAAATCTTCCAGATGGGGATGCTTGGTCAGATAGTGGCCTAATATGGGTTTTTTATCCGCGCCTTCGACGTCTTTTGCCTTGCCGATCGCCGTTACGGAAATGGCCTGATGAAAATCAGAGGCCCGGTTAGCGCTGCTGTTGACCATCACCGCCACCCGGCCGTCGGCCGTTAAATTGGCATACTTGCGCGTGGTCTTTGGCGTCGCGAAGTAAATATGCTTTAGATCATCGGTAGCATAAAAGGCAACCAGACTGGCATAGGGTTGGCCGCCATGGTGGGTGGATAAAGCCGCCAGATTTTGAGAGCGGAATAATTCCCCCAATTGTTTTCGAATTTGCTTGGTTTTTTCCATAACAGCATATCCGTATAATTTGTGGACGTTGCTGATTCAGTTGGGCTGATCGGCCGTCGAATCTAGTCCCCGGCGCCCACCAGGGGCAGTTCACGGTCTATCTTGAAAAATACCAGAAATTTGGATTCGTCTTTCTCATTGAGATATTGGCGGCGTCGCAGAGACTGCAACAGTTCGGAGTCCTGCTCTTCGCGGATTTTGGTTAGAAAAAAGCGCTTGCCTTTGTAACCGGGTGCTTTTTCAATAAACATGTAGCAGGCATGTGAATTTGACTGAAGATTATGGTGGCTGAGTCGGTCGCGCATGATCAGGGCGATGGATCCGTCATCCATGATATGGGGCCGGGCATAAATAGCTGCATCTACCTTGCCGTCGCTGTCCGCCGTCGCCAGAATTCCGCTGCCTACCGTGTTCTCAAAATATTCTTTAAGTTCCATGTGAGCCTCCTCTTGAAATGACCTGTATCATGGGGCGATACGCTGTATTGCCAGATTGTAAAAATTACGAATAAAAACCTTCCCAGACTATAATACAGATATCAGGAAAGAAAAGGAGTCGCCGGTATTAAAATAATGGAAAACCATCACTTGCTATTCCGTTAACTTCCAACGCTAATTTGAAAGATGTATCCTGCCAGCATTGAACCGAACAGACCGAACATAATATACAAAGCAAATATGGATTTTCTTACCAGGGCATACACGGCCAGTGCCGCTGGAATTGAGGACACGGCACCCGAAGTGATAAACGCCATTGCCGCCCCGGAGGTCATTCCCATTTTCATGAGGCCGGAAATCAGGGGAATGGCGGCATAGCCGTTCATATAGGCCGGTATGCCGACCACAGATGCCAGCGGAAGCGCAAAGCTGCTTTGATTGCCAACAAGATTGGTAATCCAATCCGCCGGTATATAGGCGATCATGAGGCTTTCCAGAAAGAAGGCGAAAATCATCCATTTGCCCAGAAAACTGCCATTGTTCATGATTTCATCCTTGAAACGATCTCGACGTTCCGGTTTTTGCCAGAAACGCCAGAACACTTCAACCTTTGCATTGGCATCAAAAGACGGCCGGCAACCGCAACCCCCTTGATTCTTCTTTAAAGGTCGGTGTAAGAGCCCGATTTTCTGCAACCCGAATACGGTGAATCCTGCTCCCAGCCCCATGCCGATGGCGGCCAATGTCTTGGCAATTGCGAAGTTTAAACTGATGCCGGATGCGGTTAGAATAAACATTTCCGGGTCCATGATCGGAGAAGATATGCAAAAGGCCATCACCGGGGCCAACGGAACACCGGATGCCAGCATAGCGGCGATCAAGGGGATGACGCCGCATGAACAAAAAGGCGATAGCGCTCCCGCTAGGGATGCCGCCACAATTGTCAGCCAGGATTTTCCTGAAAACACGCGTGCAATGCGCGCATCGAACCCGGTTGCTTTGG
>CAMYLH010000806.1 GCA_947259065.1 uncultured Desulfobacterales bacterium | reverse complement strand
AACTACATCCGGCGTTTTGATAAGGGCGACACCCGCAAGGCCCTGATAAAAGCAGTTGAAATCATCAAAAAAAGAACCCGCTACATCCGCGGCATGAATATCATTATGGTAAATGACGGTGGTATTTTTGTCTCAAGTTATTTCCGCGAGGACGACATGTATTTCACCATGAGCTACAGGCAAGGCCGGGAGCTGGTTATCTGCTCGGCGCCCTATCCCGGTGAAAAACACTGGCAGCCGATTGCCAATGAATCAGTGAGGGTTTGGTAAATGATCATCGTTAAAATTGGTGGCGGAAAAACAATCAATATAGCAGGAATTATTGAAGACCTGGCCGGTATCGATGAACCGTACGTCATTGTGCACGGTGCCAATGCACTGCGTGACAAACTGGCCGAAGACCTGGGGCAGCCCAAACAGGTGCTCACCTCGGTCAAAGGATATTCCAGCGTCTATTCCGACGAAAAACTCCTTGACGTCATGATGATGGCCTACGCGGGATTACGAAATAAGCGGATCGTCGAGCTGTGTCACCGACACGGCATCAATGCGGTCGGCCTCAGTGGACTGGACGGCAAGATGGTCCGGGGAACGCGCAATAAGGGAATTCGGGTTTATCAGGGCAAAAAACTGAAGATCGTGAGAGATTTTTCCGGCAAGCCCCGGTCGGTGAATACTTCCTTGCTGCATCTGCTGCTGGACAATGGCTATGTCCCGGTGTTGACGGTCCCAATTATTGATGAGCACAATGCGGCTATCAACACCGAAAACGATGACGTCGTCAGGGTATTGCAGGAAGCCCTTAAGGCCGACACGGTCATCAATCTGATTGAAGCGCCGGGATTTCTTGAAAACAAGGATGATGCGGCCTCTCTGATAAAAAGCATCTCCGCCTCGGATCTGGCAGCCCGCGAACAGCAGGTGGAAGGCCGCATGAAGCGCAAGATGTTGGCGCTAAAAAAACTCTTCGAACAAGGCGCCAGCCGGATCATCATCAGCGATGGTCGCGCCGATTATCCGGTGACCGATGCTCTGGCCGGGAATGGAACGGTGATCGCATGAATACCAAAACGCTGGAACAGGCATATGCACTTTCGGTGTACCCGCGTCGCGATATTGTTCTGGTCAGCGGCAAAGGGGCTCGGCTGTATGACGAGGACGGCCGGGAATACATCGACTGTGCTTCCAACGTCGGTGTTTCAAACATCGGCCATGGCCATCAGGCCGTCGCGAAAGCTATCTATGAACAATACCTGACATTGGGCAATTGTTACAGCATGTTCTACAACCCGGTCCGTGCCCGCTTGGCGCAAAAACTGGCCAAGCTGGCCCCTGCAAACCTGAATCGGGTTTTCTTCTGCAATTCCGGGGCGGAGGCCATTGAAGGTGCACTCAAATTCGCCAGATCCACAACGGGCAGGCAGGAGATTATTGCGGCCATGAGGGGTTTTCACGGCAAAACCATGGGTGCCCTGGCCGCTACCTGGGGGCCCGAATACCAGAAGCCTTTTGCCCCCATGATGCCGGGGCTGAAGCATGTGCCCTTCAACAATGTCGCTAAGCTTGAAACAGCCCTCAGTCAAGAAACGGCCGCCGTCCTCCTTGAAATTATCCAGGGTGAAGGCGGCGTCAGAGTCGGTGATAAAGACTATTTCCGGCAGGTCCGGAAACTTTGCAATTCAAATGGCGCTATGCTGATCATCGACGAGGTCCAAACCGGTTTCGGCCGGACGGGTGCCATGTTCGCCTGTGAGCGGTTTGTGACCCCCGACATCCTCTGCCTGGCAAAATCACTGGCCGGGGGCATACCGATGGGGGCGGTAGTTTGCAGCGACCGCATCAACGTGCCGATCAAAAGCCATACATCCACTTTCGGCGGCAATCCCACTGCCTGCGCGGCAGCCCTTGCCTCTCTGGAAGTGATCGAAAAAGAGGGGTTGATAAAAAATGCCGAAACTTTGGGCAATTACCTCATAGAGCAACTCAGAGGCCTTCAGAGCAAAAAGATCCGAGACGTCCGGGGTCTCGGTCTGATGATCGGCATCGAACTCAAAGAAAAGGCCGGACCCTATGTCCAGCGACTCATGGAAAAAGGGGTGATTGCGCTTTTGGCCGGTGCTACGGT
>CAMYLH010000805.1 GCA_947259065.1 uncultured Desulfobacterales bacterium | reverse complement strand
ATTTTGAATTCTATAGGTGGGTGCTTGACTGCTAAAAAAGCTTTGAACTGGTAGATCAGGAATAGGATGCTTTCTATGACATTGTATGCACATTTTGTCAAAAAAAGTCCGGTACAAGTTTGGGGATTAACGCCCTGTCAGCGCTTGAGGCGGGTCCTAAAGGGTGCAGGCGTAACAGATATCGTGGAAAATATTGCGTCTGTACCGCAAAACTGCTCGGTTCTGCTGCTGCGGGGCGATTTTCTGTTTGACGACCGTCTGGTCAATTATATGGTGGAAACGGCCGATATTTTGCTGCAGGTTCCGGATGCCCGGACCGGTGTCGTTGTTGCTGCCCATGTTTCCTCCGATCTGGCGCTTCAAGCACTAGAGGTGGTTGCCGGAACCCTCACCGCGGAATTTTTACCGGGAGTGAATATCGAAACCCTGGAAACCCTGTCCGTATCGTTCCAGCAGCGTTTGCGAAAGTTCGAACCGCCCTTCGCACTGCCCGTTTCCCCTGAAAACCAAAGGGATTTGGAATATCGACTCTTCAATTGGTCCTACAAGGGGGTAACCGATCTGGTGACCAAGTGGGCTTGGCCACGCCCGGCTCAATGGGCTGTCGGTCAGTGTATACGTCTCGGACTTCGACCGAACCATGTTACCATTGTGAGCCTGCTGTTGGTTATATTTGCCGGCGTTTTATTCGCCTACGAGCAGTATGGCTGGGGTTTGCTGGCAGGCTGGCTGATGACCTTTTTGGATACCGTGGATGGAAAACTGGCTCGTGTTACCGTCACCTCCAGCCGGTTCGGACATTATTTCGATCACGCCATTGATCTTGTTCATCCGCCGGCCTGGTATGCCTTGTGGGGTCTTGGCCTGGGGGAATTCCAGTCGGATATTTTTGGATTATCGCTCAATGCAACCTTATGGATCATGTTGGCCGGTTATGTTGCAGGACGATTGGTGGAAGCTACGTTCACTTTAGGGCTGGGTAAGTTTGGAATATTCTGCTGGCGTCCGCTGGATTCCTATTTCAGACTGATTACTGCGCGACGAAACCCATGTCTGATTTTATTAACAGCCAGCGCCCTTTTGGGACGTCCGGACTGGGGACTATTTGCAGTGGCTGTCTGGACCTTATCAACCAGTCTTTTTCTTCTCATTCGTCTGATGATGGCGGTGTACAAGCGCATGGAAGCCGGGCCATTGCGATCCTGGTTTTTGGATATCGATCAAACCCAACCGATTCAACCGCTGGCGGTAAGGCTGTTTACGCATAAAAAAGAATAGGATAAAAGTTAAAAGCCACGTCATGCGTGATTTTTATCACTCTAGCCGGTGCTTTAGCAAAGGCGGAGGCCAGATGTTACCTGATTTTTTAAGTTCCAGGCGGAGACCGCGCATCGGTGTCGTCATCAATCCGCTGAGCGGAGGAAATCTTAACGGTCTGGATGACATCCGGCGCATCATCAACGATTATCCTCAGGTCGTTCATTGTGACGCGCAGACGCCACAGGACGTGCTGGCGGCTTTGAGGGATTTTGCCAACCATGAGGTCGAACTTGTGGCGGTCAACGGTGGCGACGGTACCGTACAGGCCGTGTTGACCGCCCTTTTTCACCATCGGCCGTTTGAAACCCAGCCACTCCTGGCGGTGCTGCAATCGGGCACAACCAGCATGACCGCCAGGGACGTCGGTTTTTCCGGATCGCGGGTAAGGTCATTGGAAAAGTTGTTTCGCTGGGCCGCCATCGGAGCCGGTAATCCCCGGGTGATAGACCGCCCGGTGTTGCAGGTGCAGGCGCCTGGTCATCAGACTCGTTACGGAATGTTTTTCGGCGCCTCTGCCATCTATCAGGGAATTCAATACTTTCATAGAAAACTGAATGCCAAAGGTCTACGAGGTGAGGTCGGTCCCGGCTTGACGATCCTTCGGTTTCTATGGTCTGCGGCCCGTCGGGGCAGTGACTTCATACCGCCTGTGCCCGTAACCGTCACGGTGGATGACAACCGACCGCAGCAATTTGATTCCTTTGTGGTTCTCGTCAGTACCCTGGAAAGGTTGTTTTTAGGGATTTATCCCTTCTGGGGAAGTGAATCCGGTCCTTTGCATTACACCGCCGTCCGTGCTCGTCCGC
>CAMYLH010000804.1 GCA_947259065.1 uncultured Desulfobacterales bacterium | reverse complement strand
TATCGCCATCTTTGTTAAAAGTAGTTTCCTGGAACATTGAAATGGGCTACAGGCTTGATGATGTAATTTTAGAACTCAAACGCATTGCCCCCGATGTGCTTTTATTACAAGAAGCCGATTTGTTTGACAATGATCGATCCTATTCCTTGCATACTGTTAGAGAAATCGCAAGAGCCTTGGGCTTTTCCGCGGCGTTTGCTGGTCACCATCCTTACATCTGTCATCCTGGAAGGGGTATTTGGGGAAACGCCATTCTTTCGCATTTTAAAATCAAGAAAAAACATTTCTTGCCTCTTAAATGTAATGGACCCTATGAACGAAGTGCATTGATTGCTGAAGTTAAAACAGGTATCGGTCTAGTAGATTTTTGCAGTGTTCATCTGGAAGCATGTTGTGGCATCGAGGAGCGTGTCAAACAGCTGAGAGCCGTCATGGCTCAATTGTTGCGAAGACAAGAAGGGGAGATAAAGCCAGTGGTGACTGGCGGCGACTTAAATACGATTTGTAACGGTTTGGTAAGGCTATCTCCTGTTCATTGCACTGACAGGCTACGATTCATGACAATTGGTATGACGGAAGCCGAATGGTGGGATAAAAATTTCTTTTCGAATCTGCACTTTTCGGATTCTTTTTGCAAGAGAAAAGACGCGACATTTGAGAACCTTTTCACCGCTGCTAAATTAGATTGGATACTTGTAAAAGACCTGGTCGTTGTTAGAAAAGAAATCGGTTCAGGAACACAATCAGATCACAAATGGATTTCGTGCACAATAACGAAAGATTAGCTGTGCCTATAATAAGAATTGTATTTATATATCTGAAATTAAAACAAAATTTAGCAAAAAGCCCTTTTTATTACCCTCACCAGATCCCTAATCGTTGAAGCGGTCGCAGAATAAAACGGTTATCCAAAGAACCAATCTTTCGAAATGTGCCTGCAAAAACAAAAAATCAAAATCACAAATATCCTGCTAAGGAACTTGTTTAATTAAGGTGATAAGAAATCCATAAACACATCAACGTTATCACCCATTCCTTGATAACCGATGGATCGTTGCAAACCTTCTCATTTCACGTTATATCGGTGGGAGTTTTCGAAACTTTGTTGGAAAAAAAACAGAGACCGGAGATCCATAATGACTGATGAACCCATTGCCACCATCCAGAAGGCATTTTCTCTTAATATGGACAAGGACAAATACGGCACCATTGCTGAGATAGGGGCCGGTCAGGAGGTATCCCATTTTTTTTTCAGGGCCGGGGGTGCCGCCGGAACCATCGCAAAAACCATTTCCGCTTACGATATGGACTTCAGCGATGCCATTTACGGCGAAGAGGAGGACAAACGATATGTCACAGAGAACCGGGTAAAGAAAATGCTCGACAAGGAATTCCGCCTCGTGCTGGAAAGGGTCGGGGATAAACGTCCCGAGAAATCCACCTATTTTGCCTTTGCCGATACGATTACCGCCAAAAGCTACAGCCAGAAGGGTGAGTGCCATGGCTGGCTGGGGATCAAGCTCCAACTTTTTCCGGGGGCGGCAGCCTGCGAAATTCTCCTACACGTGAGAATGCTTGATGAGAGCAATCTGATGCAGCAGGAAGCTGTGGGCATTTTGGGCGTCAACCTGATCTACGGGGCATTTAATTATTTCACCGACATCGAAAGACTCATCCGCTCACTGGGGGACAATCTGGAATGGGGTCGACTGGAAATAGATTTAATTCGCTTCACCGGTCCGTATTTTGAAGATGTGGATAACCGCCTAATGGCGCTGAAACTGGTAGAGATGGAGCTGTCCGATGCGGTGGTCTTTGCGACGGATCGCAAAACGCTGGTGCATCCATCCGAACTATTTTACAATCGGGAGCTAATGATCATGCGCAGCATGTTCAAGCCAGTTACAAACGTCAGCATCGATATGATGAACAGCGGAATAGAGATCTTTTTGCGCACCGCTGGTGTTAACGTGGTGGACTGTTTGAATCTTTTGAATTATCCCGTCATCGTATCCAACTACCTGCGATTTTTTCGGGTCAGAGCGTATTTGGGCCGCTACACAAAAGGAAAAGTGGCCTTTATACTTGGGATTCCCAATCTGGCCACTCTGTTTGACGCTGACTATTATGAAGGGCTGAAAGGCGGCATTCTCGGTGCCTTCGCCTCGCTTTTCGATCGGGAAACCCTGTTGTTTGTCTACCCCATGCGCAGCCCCGACGATCCCGAGCAGATTGTTACTGCCGAAACATTTCCAGTGCCCGAGCCCCTTAAATTCTTTTACTATTATCTACAGGCCAACAACATGATTCTTCCGGTTGAAAGGTACAACGATGCCAACATGCATATCTGGCCGGAAGACATCCTCAAACAAATCAAAAAGGGCCGCGGTAAGTGGGAGACAAGCGTCCCGGAGGTGGTGGCCGAGGAAATCATCCGCAGAGGCTTGTTCGGTTTCGACACCGGTTGATAGCCACCTTTCTGCATGATGGTCTGATTTAGCTATTTACTCAGCTCTTCCTTACCACGGCCAGGCCTAAACCGGTAACGCTTCTGCCCATGACCTTCTTTGAATAGAACGGCTCAAATATTCTCTCAAGGTCATCCGAAGATATTCCTGAACCATCGTCTGATACAGTTAAAACAACGTATTCATCTATGTTTACATCGTCATACTTCCTCAGGGGTTTATCTATATAGATGAAATGACTTCCGGTAGAATTTCTTTCAGCAAAATTTGGGTTGCCAGACCACGTTCCATTTTTTCTGCAGCCAGATAGGAGCCCCTGGCAGTTTCTTTTACGGCGAGTTGACGGAC
>CAMYLH010000803.1 GCA_947259065.1 uncultured Desulfobacterales bacterium | reverse complement strand
AGCTTGCGGTTCTGCAGTCCCTGGCTCTGGAAAGGCTAGGCCGCTCCGACCAGGCCTTTCACGCCCTGGAAGAGGCGGTGGCATTGGCCGAACCCGGCGATTGGATACGGCCGTTTGTAGAAGCCGGACCGCCCATGGTCGATTTGCTCAAACAGTTGCGCAAGCGAGATGCAACCGTGGACTATATAAATAGAATATTGGTCGCTTTCCCGGATACGGAGTCAAAACCTCCCTTAACCGATTTAGGAGCTACAAACGGCGAACGAGAATTTGAAGTTGAAACCGTTACCCCAATCCAAAATCCAAAATTCAAAATTCAAAATTCACTCATTGAGCCCCTGACCAATCGCGAGCTTGATGTCCTCGAGCTGCTCGCGCAACGGCTTCAGAATAAGGAGATTGCTGAAAAACTATTCATTTCGTCGGCAACCGTAAAGTCACATCTGGAAAGCATTTACCAGAAGCTCAATGTCAGCAAGCGCCGTGAAGCTGTTGATAGGGCAAGCAAGCTGGGCATCCTCACTTAGCGTTGAGCGCCGAAAAGAGAGTGATAGGGTGACTGGCTGATAATGAGACTTGGAGACAAGGAAATTGGAAGAACGGGTGAATTGACCTTTCATCGGATGTCAGGAGAAAATACTTTAATTTAATCCGGCAAGCCAATCCGCAGCACTGGCTACAATTACAACATTTTTTTCATTTTTTATCTTTCGCACAACATTTTTCTGATGAACCAACTGAATTGCGGGAACATTTAAAGCATTTTGAAACTTTATCAAATTGGGGCTTACAGTCACATCAGAAAATTTCGCCTCAACCATAAACAACGGTTGAGCATTTTCGGTGACTATAAAATCGACTTCTTGCTTCTCCTTGTTCCTCAGATACCAGAGCTGATATTCTCCAAATCCGAAATCCGTCCACAGCGTAACAGCCCGGCTCAGTTCTACAGCGACCATATTTTCATATCGCAATGCTTCATCCTGAATCCGACAATAATCATAAAAATATATTTTCGGTTCTTTGACGAGACTTCTTGAAATTTTCCTGCTGTAGGGTCGCAATTTAAACACAAGAAAAAATTGCTCAAAAACTGTTATCCAGGAAGATACCGTATTATGAGATATTTTTAGTGTGTTTGCCTGATTAGACGCCGAAAAAGGACTGCCGACACAGTTGGTGATGAGGAAATATAAAGCCTCCATCGTATCGATTTGACGAACAGCGAATTCATTTCGAATATCATCTCTTATAACCTGGCTGTGATATGAATGGGCCCAACGCCGGTATTTTAATTTTGTGCCTTTGAGGCAAGGTTCAGGAAACCCACTTACCTGAAACATCGTCTCCCATAGGTCACGGGCTACATTATTTTGTTCAGGCAGCTCCAGTAATATCTCCGGAGCAACCTGGCGAATCGTTGGGGAAGATATTTCGCCAATCGTAAACGGAAATAGGTGAAAATGCAGATATCTACCCGCCAGAGCGTCTCCTCTTTTTCGAGACAAATCCAAGCGGCCGCTCCCTGTTACCAGAAATCGGAATTCATCAGCAAAGCCATCGTAAACGCCTTTTAAATAATTTTTCCATTCTTTGTACTTATGAATCTCATCCAAAATGACAAGAGGCCTATCACTCTTTTTCCGATCAATTGCTTCGAAAAATGTGGGCTGGGCTAATATTTTTGTTTTATTCTGCGGCACATCATAATTGAGATAATAAGAAACTGGTTCCTGGTAAGCAATGTCTTTAGCCAGGGTGGTCTTCCCGGTCTGGCGAGCCCCTGAAATAAATATCATTTCTTTTTCTTTATTAAAATCAGCCCAGATATTCTTATAATAGTTTCGTTTTTTCATGTCGACCAAATTAACATAAATTGACAAAAAGTCAAGACTAAATGGCAGTTTGGCATAATTTAGTCAGCCTCGGAAGGATTCTATGTTCCTTTTTCCAGCTTCCATCTCCTTTAGGTTCCACCTTCCACAACTCCCCTTTCAGCAACTTCCAATTTACGGATCACCTTGCACCGTAAAAATCCCGTCTGACTCCAGTTTTGATTTCCCTTTTCATCCTTTAATTCCGAATTATCATAAAAATCTTCGGTCCTCCGCCATTTCTCCGCCATTTCTCC
>CAMYLH010000802.1 GCA_947259065.1 uncultured Desulfobacterales bacterium | reverse complement strand
GATGATATAACTCGTGTATCACAGTGTTTTTAGTGGTGCCAAAAGTTTAGCCGAACAGCAGATTTTTTGACTCATTATATTGAAGCTATCCGTTGGTGAAGTACACAGATAAACGCCTGTCGTTGAAGCTGATGCGGCAGAACATTATTTTGTTGTTAGCTCATATAAATTTTTGAGATATTCAATAGCGTTTTCCGAGCCCTCGGTAGGTGCCCAAGAGGCAAAATCTTTATCGGAGCTTTGTTCATAAGGACCAGGCTTCACTTCAAATAATACAGTATCCTCAGCAACGGCAAAAAAAGTATGAAAAATACCAGGTTCAATATCAATCCCAATGTTGAATGATTCCGATGAAAGCTGGTAAAAGTTTTCTATTTCTCCGGTGTTGTTGAAGTCAACATATATGATTGCTCCTTTAAGAACTATGATAGATTCGGCTTTTGGAGGGTTAAGATGCCTGTGGGGTTGGACATAGCTATAGGGCTGTATCGCATTTAGCATCCTATGAAGGTTATCAGATGGCAATTTATGAAACGGCAATATTATCCGTTTTCTGGCACTAATTCTCGATGAATCAATGGCTTTTTGAATTAAATTGTTGTTAATTATTACCACTTTCTCCGAAGGAGGCCTCAGCGCTCGAGGATAATCATTGTTATGGTTCATAGCTATCTTCGCCACCTTTTAAGCTTATAAACTTCTTGCTGCATTCCAGTTTTGATGGAAATATAATAAATCTAATGCAGCAAATCAGCAACGGGTTGACGACTCGGCTGCATCTGCGTTGCTATACTTTATATTAGTCCTAAAAGTTTTAGGCCGTCACGAAAAAGAACAACTGCTAAAACACATAATACCAAGCCCAGGAAACGCATTGTGTATATGTAGACATTGCCAACTAAAAAAGATTTTGATTTGCCGACCAATATCGCCAATAGAATTTTGGAGCCCACCAACAACGCATAAAAACTACAAATGAAAGCCAAAGCCGCAATGATGCTTTGGTTCATTGCCTTGGTCATGGTTGGAGCGCCAACACTAAGCCAAAATAAGTAGGGATGGGGGCTTAGAGCATTTACTAAGATCCCCTTTGTTAACGATTTTGGCTTTGTCTCTTGAAGATTCAGCTCAACTCCTTTCGTACGTATACTTTCATAGCCCATAAATAAAATAACGAAACCGCCTGTCAGTGAAATTATTCCTAATATGTGATGGAAATTGGATAACTTTGCCAGGATGAATAACGTTAACATGATTATTGGCAAATCAGTGATAATTGGAGCCAAAGCAACTTTTACACCAGATTTAATATCATGTAGAAGAGTTTCAGAAATTACAAGGGTCAAGAGTGGACCTGGGGCAAAACCTGCGGATAAGCCTAATATGGTACCGATGGCCAAGAAATTTATCATTGTATCCGTTTCTTTCTGCTACTGCGTCCGTAAAATCGACTTTGGTGAGCGTGCCGGATAGTGGCATGGTGGGGAACTCCTTTCATTCGGAGACCTCAAACTATCTATAAGCGTTTGATTTGTCAAATCTAAAAATATAAAAACTCGGTATGGCACGCTACCAGGACGCTGCAGAATTGGCATAAATGGCAAGCCAAAGATTGTATATTTCACCTATCCGATCCACACACAATCAAAAGTTGCCATTGCGTCATCGTGTCAGCCCAGAGCCCAACCTTCCGCCGGTTAAGGTCGTAAGCTTTTTTATTGACAATTCTACAACATCCGGCCTAATCAAACCGGATTGGCTTTCTATGAGCAGATTTCCCGAAACACCGGAAGATGCCGTGTTATATCAAGTAGGGTTTTAACACAGTATTCAAATCCGCAACAACGATAAAGGACACAAACGCTTGCGAAGCATAGATTCAGATTCTCCGGTCGACAGGCGTCCGGTCGTTTTTTACGGTTGGATTGTCATCGCTGTGGGTTTCATTACCCTGAGCGTTGCCTTTGGTATCTGGTATTCCTACTCCGTCTTTTTTTTGTCGATTGTAAACGAATTCGGTTGGGACAGAGCTTTGGCATCCAGCATATTCTCTATTTTTCTCATCTGCCATGCCCTGACCGGGTTCTCTATTTTTCTCATCTGCCATGCCCTGACCGGGTTGTTAACCGGTTATCTGCAGGATCGCTACGGTCCCAGAATTGTTATTCCGGTTGGAACATGCCTTCTGGCATGCGCCTTGATACTGACTAGCCGGTCAAATAGCCTCTGGCATTTTTACATGACATACAGCGTTTTGGCCGGTGCGAGTGTCAGCCTGATGGGGTTTACGTCTCACTCTGCATTTCTTCCCAACTGGTTCGAACGCAAAAGAGGTTTGGCAGTCGGAATTGCCACCTCCGGTATCGGCTTTGGCATGCTGGTTATCGTGCCCATGGTCGAAAAAGCGATTGCATTATTTGGGTGGCGCAACGCCTATCTGTTTCTGGCGGGAATGGTTTTGCTCATCGTCGGTCCGCTGAATGCCATTTTTTCGCGGCGCAGCCCAGCAGAACTCAATCTACAACCCGATGGAGATCATAAAGAGATGCAGACCGGTCGTCCCCATCCTTTCATGATAATGAAAGTCGTAGATGTAGATTGGGCCAAAAAGGACTGGACATTGCGGGAGGCTTTACAAACCCGGCGCTTTTGGTTTCTGGTAGCAACTTTTTTTTGTCTATCCTATGCCTATCAAGGAACGCTGCTACATTCGATTTCAGCTATGGTAGATTCGGGATCAGCCAGGCAGACGGCTGCCGCATACTTTGGTTTACTTGGCATAGCCGGTTCAGTGGGTAAAATTTTATTCGGATCTCTTTCGGATCGCTTTGGCCGTGAACGATCTAATACCGTCGGTGGGATCATAGCCGCCATCGGCATCTTTTGCTTGCTAAATACAACAACGGCAAACAGCTTCTTGCCCCTCTTATTTGCTTTGTTATTCGGATTGGGATACGGCGCTGCAGCGCCGCTGATGCCCTCTGTAAGTGCGGACATCTTTATTGGAAAATCATTCGGCCTGATTTTTGCCATGATCAGCATTGGCAGCGGTGCTGGAGGTGCTTTG
>CAMYLH010000801.1 GCA_947259065.1 uncultured Desulfobacterales bacterium | reverse complement strand
GATAATTTTTATGCTATTTTCAGCAGGGATTCGTTTAGGCTATTGACCGGAGCCAGCTAAATGGTGACCCCTACCCGTGAACCTGAGCAAGCTTAACTGATTAGCACTAATGCTTCCGGGACACTGGCAAGTTATGGATGCGGAGTGAATTCTCAGTCACTGTGATCATCGCACCCTGCATGACATTTTCTTCTATCTTCGGCCAGATTGTACACAGAAATTCAGCGAGTTCTCGACCCTTCAACCCTTCTCTGCGAATTCGAATTACAGATGGGGAAGATGCGCCATCCAGTGCCAGCATGGTATGAAAATCGGCATCCAGGGTTACTATAGCTCTGGAATCCTTTCGGGCTGCATTCAGAATTTCTCTATCGGTTGCGCGACTAAGTCCAATATCGGAAACATGCTGAACGTCCCAGCCGGAGATATCTAGATGCTTTACCGTTGTATGCGGCAATCCCTGATCGAGCAGCAACCGTATCAAGCTGCACCAAGGGAAATCACTTGATCATCAAGATTGTCGGCGGCGAACTCCAAGGCCTGCTGAATATCCTCATCTTCAAGTCCAGGATACTCGGCTTTCAACTCATCACGATCCATATACAATGCAACGGCCTCAACGACCCGGCGCACAGTAATTCTCATGCCCCGAATACAGGGTTGCCCATTCATAATTTCTGGATTAACGGTAATACGGTCGTACTTCTGAGCCATATATCCCCCCTCTGAAATGCTGGTTTAAACGAAGACGAAAACGCCGTCTGCTAAACAGAAAATAGCATAGCTGACAAGATCACGCACAGCCAGACTATACAATCCGTATGGCTGATCTAGTTTCCACCGGTTGAATATCAAATAACAGCTTGAATTTAAACAGTGGGGGTCAGGTCTTGCAATGAAACACTCACCGTACTATATGCACACCAAAGTAATCTGCGATCTGTCTGAACGTATATTGCCCGGTATCACAGGCCTGCTTCATCGCCGCCTGTTGGGAAATCGGGGTCAGAGAGCAATATTTTCTAATGTGTCCAGAGTCAGGTCTTGCAGTGCAATAAGAAAGGCCAATATTAGAAAATGTTGCTCTCTGACCCCGATTAGTTGGGGCCAATGTACCCCGGCATGCCTCTCGCTTCAGGCGACTTGGCCCACTGCATCGCCGAATCAATGAGGTCCTTGCGCTGGTCTTCCGGGAGATTGCTGATCAGGACCTCCGAGCCGCGTATCTTGTCCTTGAGGATCCAATTGTCGATGATAATCCGGATACGGAAGAAGTCGGCCCAGAGGAATTCGGCGAAAGGGTGCGGATCCTTGTGGTAGCCGTATCGGGTGCGAACCGCCCAAGCGAGACCCCTGTACGGGTCGTTGAGCAGGTCCTTCACGTGCGGGAGCAGGTCCTTCGGGCGTATCGGCCCTGCACCATAGTGGTCATACAGGTAGACCAGGCGGGCTTCATGCATCGCTTTCCAGAAGTGATAACCCTTCAGGCTGGCGAGATTGTGCAGCACGGTGACAGCAACGCGGGCGTTCTTGGTGTCTATGCCCGCCTTGTTTCTGCCCTCGGCCGTCTTCCATAAGGCATTGGTCAGATGGTGATGATCGGTCAAATAGAACTTGCCACCGTTGCCGATGACGATTGGAACCGGATGCACGATCAGGTAATCCTTGAGGTCAGCCTTCGTCTTCGCGCTATACCTGGCGACCTTGTCGTTGACCTCGTCGAGACCCACCGCATTCTGCGTCGGTGTGAGTGCAGCCACCTTCACTTGGCAGCGGATGCCTGCAGGCGTTTTTGTCGTACATTCTTCCAGATCAAGATCCATCATTATCTCCTCAGGCGTCAGAAAATGTGTGCCAGGTACTTAGGCCCTGGTGTTTCCGCCAGTTTTCTGGTGAAAGGCTTTCAGCAGCTCATCACCGCTGGTAAAGAAGGCGTCCTCTCCAACCAGCTCGGTGATCCCGAACCGGTCCAACTCCGCCTTGACATCATCTGCGACCACCGCGAATACCAGGCGGATGCCCTGCTCCTTCAGGATGCCGTGGGTGGAACGCAGGGTGGCGGCCGCCGAGAAGTCCACGTCGTCGATCGCTGCGGCATCGATACAGAACCAGGACAGCGGCGGCGGTTGCGC
>CAMYLH010000800.1 GCA_947259065.1 uncultured Desulfobacterales bacterium | reverse complement strand
CCATCTGTAAATATAACCCTAATTGACCGAAAGTCGAGGTATCTGATTCGACGCAGGTTTAGCTTTCAGTCACAGATGACGCGCATAATTCCCTTAAGGATACCCCACATTTCTGGTATCCATACCGGCTTTCAGCAACAAAACTGTAAGGGTGCCAACGTCTTTGAAACACGAGAAAATGACGGTGGATTTATTTCTGCAAGAGATTAAAGCCAGGATCGTAAGTCAATATAATCAAAAAGCGTTTTCGTGTTACAAGAGAAAAGCGTATGAAGATGCCCTCAGCTATTTAGAAAACGCTTTCGAATACAACTCAGAAAGTGTGTATGCTCACTACTTGACTGGCGTTGTTTATCATACCCTCGGTGTCGATGATAAAGACGTCGAAATTTTAGAAAAGGCCCAAGAAAATTATCAGAAAACCCTGGAGCTAGATCCGGATCATAAAGAAGCCAACAAACAATTGAATAAGCTCACCAAATTATTGGAAAGCATGGAATAAATTGACATAGTCCATTTTAACCTCCCTTGCTATTTTTTAGTACTCGACGGCTCTGGTTCTAAATGCGTCCGGCGCATTTCGCCCTGGGTTTCTTTGATTTGTTGCATCATACGCAGCCATGCATCTTTATTGTAAGCCGGTACCTCGCCGCGGTTGTGCTGGTAAAACGGCATATCGAGATTTCGGACGTGGAATAAATATTCATTGTTGGAGATGCCGGTTTGCCAGTTGCCGGTCATTCTTGCCGCCATTGAGCCTCCAATAAAAAGCAGACAAACGGCCGCTGCATAAACCCAGGGCTTGAGGATGGCCTTTCGTTTTGAGGCCGAAATGTAAAGCGTGTCTTTTTCCGGGCACACCGCCACGCATTTCAGGCAGGCGTGGCATTCATCGGAACGAACGCAGGACGTTATATGGATTTTGATGTCCACCGGGCAGGTGCGGGTGCATTTTTGGCAGTTTGTACAGGTTTCGTCATTGCGGTGGATCTTTAAGATACTCAAGAAACTGAGCACCCCCAGCAGCGCTCCATAGGGGCACAGATAACGGCACCAGAAATTGCGGATCAGAACAGACAGCACAAATAGCACCACCAGCACCCAGAAAGCGAAGGCTGTGATGTTTTTGAAAAAATGCAGCATCTTGATATCCGCCACCATGTTATAGGGGCTGTAAATGAAGTATTCCAGCGCCACAGCATTCATCTGCAGCGCTATGGCCCATAGAAAGAAGCCCAGCAGCAGGTATTTTAAGCTGCGCAAGCAATAATCCAGCCATGCCGGCAGTTTGACGTTTTTGCGAAAAATTAGCTTGTGCAGCCGGTTGAGATATTCGGTCAGAAGTCCAAAGGGACAGATCCAGCTGCAAAATCCTCTTTTGAGCAGCAAGCCGGTCAACAGGGCCATTGAGAAAATGATCAGCCCGGACGGATGCACATGGTTGAAAATCCCGGTGACCAGCATATACTTGAGGCTGATTAAAGAGCTGATGGGCAAAAAGGCCTCGATACCGGGCGGTCGGGTCACGGTGGGTGAAATTCCGCTTGCCAGCTGGTTTACAAAAACACTGAACTTGATGCCGATAATAACAACGGTTGTCAGGAAAAGATACTGAACAATCTTACGGCACCACTGGATGTCCGCCCGCAAGAATTGTTTAATCATGCCGGGTGTCATGCGCATATCGCCAACCTAAAGTGACCGTTTCAAATTTTGAAACCCTCCGGGATTGCCGATCTTACCGCATCTATGGTGTCAGATGCAGTCCCGCATAGGCCACTATAGCGGAAAGGCATCTTCCTTGTATCTGCGGCAACCTCGACAATCGCTCAATTTAGGCGAGTATAATGGTTGTGTCCGGTGAGATCTTTGATTTAAGTCAAATGATTTTTATTCCTCAGGATTGACTCAATCGAATTTTGTGATAGGTATGGGCCGAGATATCGTAGAGGGAAGGGACTCAGGGTAACGTCAAAATAAATCTTAAACCAGTTGAAACAGAAGGTTTTATAAGACAATTTATTCCCAAATTCCAAGCACCAAATTACAAATAAATCTCAAATCTCAATATCCAATGACCAAAACATACCGGAGGCCTTTATCAATTGTTTGCCATCCTCGATATTCCCAATT
>CAMYLH010000799.1 GCA_947259065.1 uncultured Desulfobacterales bacterium | reverse complement strand
GGTTCAAACGTCCAGTTGCTGGACTGTGATGTTGAGCAGCCCAATGCCCACTTATTTATCCATCCGGTTTACGACCGCACTGAAACCGTTACCACCCCGGTCCCCGAAATTGATATGGCCAAATGCACGCTTTGCGGAAAATGTGGTGAAATATGCGAGTTTAAAGCCATTGTGGTCGTCGGTGAAACGGTTTTACCCTTCGAAGAACTCTGTCACAGCTGCGGCGGCTGCATGGCGGTCTGTCCCGAGGACGCCATCACGGAAAAAGGCAGGGAACTGGGGGTCCTGCAAAAAGGTCATTGCAACGGCATCGAATTTATTCACGGCAAACTGAGAGTGGGCGAAGCCATGTCGCCTCCGTTGATTAAAGAAGTGTTATCTCATGCTGATCCGGCCCAACTCACCATTGTGGATGCCCCACCGGGAACCTCATGTCCGGTGATCGAAACCATGAAACCGGCCGATTTTATTTTACTGGTCACCGAGCCCACGCCCTTTGGTCTTCACGACCTCAAATTGGCGGTGGGTGCAGTAAAAATCCTCGATATTCCCTGCGGGCTGGTGATTAATCGCTCCGATATTGGAGACGAAAAAGTTAAAGCATACGCCGCTGATGAAAATTTACCGATTCTCATGGAAATACCGTTTGATCGGCGCATTGCCGAAGCCTATTCCCGGGGCGATATGATTGTGGACGTGATGCCGCAATGGAAGACAAAATTCCTGGAGCTTTATGAGAAGATTAGGTCTAAGGTGGGATTGTGAAAATTACCCATAACATGTCTTTAAAATTTTATCCCTTTGATATAGCCGCAAAAGGGCACAAAAAGCACAAAAATAAAAATTAAGGACTTGTAAATTCAATGTGTTACAATGAACAAAAATTGAAAATCAGATTTTTTACGAATCCATCAATTTCAGGGTATTGAAGTTTAGATGTTGACCCGTGAGCTAACTCAAGGTTCCCTGAGGAGGGAAACCCTGAACGTTGAACGCTGAACCTGTGAACGCTTATTTGTGGAGCAATGTTCATGAAAGAATTAATTGTCATCAGCGGCAAAGGCGGTACCGGTAAGACCAGTCTAATAGCTGCCTTTGCCTCATTGGCTGAAAACAAAGTTCTCTGCGACGCCGATGTGGATGCGGCCGATCTGCATTTAATAATGAATCCCAAAGTGATTCGGCAGACGGATTTTCAGTCAGGAAATACCGCCGTGATCAACAAAGACCAATGTACCGAATGCGGTTTGTGCCGGGAGATGTGCCGCTTCAATGCCATCAGCGCTGAGTATAAAGTCAATCCCATTGACTGCGAAGGATGTGGCGTTTGTGTCCATTTTTGCCCCGAAGATGCCATTGATTTTCCGGTAAGCACCTGCGGCGAATGGTTTGTTTCGAACACCCGCTTCGGACCGATGGTGCATGCCCGACTTGGCATTGCCGAGGAAAATTCCGGCAAATTGGTCTCCCTGGTGCGGCAGGAGGCTCGAAAGCTTGCCGAAGCCAAAAACCTGGATTTGATCCTGACCGATGGTCCCCCCGGGGTGGGTTGTCCGGTGATTGCCTCCATCGGCGGCGCCAGCGCGGTACTCATTGTCACCGAACCCACCGTTTCCGGCATACACGATATGGAGCGAGTGGCACAGCTGGCCTCCCATTTTAAAGTCCCGGCCATGATTTGTGTCAACAAATTTGATCTCAACGTAGAGTTAACCCGGGAGATTGAAAAATATGCTGAAGAAAAGGACATCGCCTGTTTGGGCCGCATTCCCTTTGATCCGGTTTTTACCAAAGCCATGATCCAGGCCCAAACCGTTTTTGAATATGATGGCAGATCAACGGTAGGCGAGGCCATTCGGGGTACCTGGCAGCGTCTAACAGAAAAGATTCGTTATAAACATTAAATTAACTAGGAGGAAAATTATCATGAAGTTTGCAATACCGTTAGCCGAAGGAAAACTCACCGCCCATTTCGGGCATTGTCAGGAATTTGCATTGGTGGAAGTTGAAGACAATCAGATTAAAAGCAAAGAGGCCCTGGTTCCACCACCCCATGAACCCGGGGTACTGCCAAAATGGCTGCACGACCTGGGCACTAATGTGATTATTGCCGGCGGAATGGGTGCAAGGGCCTT
>CAMYLH010000798.1 GCA_947259065.1 uncultured Desulfobacterales bacterium | reverse complement strand
GTCTTTTCGCTTCCCTTCTACCTGTTTGTGCGGGAACAGTTGCTGATTATCCTGCTCTTTGCCGCACTGGTGACCGCCATATGGTATATAAAAGAAGGCGGGATCCAGATAATCGGTGAACTAGCTCTGGCGGAGGACAGACCGGTCTCACTCCCCAAACTCAACGTTTCGGCTAAAGTCGGCAAGCATCTTCTAGTGCTCGCCGGCATCATTGTTCTCCTGGCCGCATGGGGCTATCATTTAAAAGCCTACGGAGTTCTCTACTCTACCCAGGGCCCTGCTTTCGGCGCAAGCTACACGGATGTCAACATAAAGATCATCGCTTACAGGATCTTAATGGCAATGTCCTTTCTATTGTGCCTTTTTATCATTTATAACGCTTTCAGACTGAAGATAAAACCGCTCTTAATCTGCGCCGGAATATGGGTTGGCGCCATTGTGGTCCTTGCCGCCGGTCTTCCGGTCCTGGTACAGCAGTTCGTGGTCAAACCGAATGAACTGGCCAAGGAATCACCCTATATAGCCTATAATATCGATTTTACCCGCCGGGCATATAACCTGAATAATATTAAGGAGGTCGACTTTGAGGTCAATAACAGCCTGAGTGCTGAAGAGATCAAAACCCATCACGTGACCATTCAAAACATCCGGGTGTGGGATGAACGGCCCCTGCTCCAGACATACCGCCAAATTCAATCAATAAGGCTCTATTACGATTTTCATAACGTTGACGTCGACCGTTATATGATCGCCGATCAATATCGCCAGGTCATGCTGGCCGCCCGGGAACTGGTGGTCGATCAGCTCCCGCCCCAGGCGAAGACCTGGGTCAACAGGCACCTGATCTACACCCACGGATATGGATTGGCCATGAGTCCGGTCAATGAAATGAAGTCACCGCCGAAGGTTTACCGCAACTCATGATTAAGGACGTTCCCCCCTCGGTGGATATCAATCTGAAGATAGACCGGCCGGAAATTTATTACGGAGAAAAAACCACTGAATATATCCTGGTGAATACCAGCACCCAGGAATTTGATTATCCCAAGGGAGACAAAAACGTCTATACCAATTACCAGGGCCAGGGTGGAGTCCTTATCAACTCTTTTATGAAAAGACTCCTCTTTGCCATTGAATTTCAGGATCCGCAGATACTATTCACTACTTATCTAACTCCGCAAAGCAGGATAATGTTTAACCGCCGCATTAAAAGCCGGGTGACCGCCATCGCCCCGTTTCTGGCCTATGATACCGACCCCTACATGGTGGTCTCAGGAGGCAGGCTCTTTTGGATCCAGGACGCCTATACCGCCTCTAACATGTATCCATACTCCAAACGATCCAAGACCCCCTTCAGGAAAAAAGAGCTCAACTACATACGTAATTCGGTCAAAGTGATCATCGATGCCTATGACGGACATGTTGCCTACTACATGATTGACACGCAAGACCCCATTCTCAAAACATACTCAAAAGTATACCCGGCTCTTTTCAAACCCCTGGACGAGATGCCCGCTGATCTGAAAAAACACCTTCGATACCCCATGGATCTCTTTGAAATCCAGGTGCAAACATACGCCAAGTATCACATGCAGGACGTTCAGGTATTCTACAACCAGGAAGACCTCTGGGAGCCTCCGGATGAGATATACGGCGACAACCGGCAGATGATGAAGCCTTACTATATCATCATAAAGCTGCCGGATGAGGATAAAGAGGAATTTCTCCTGATGCTTCCCTATACGCCCTCCAAAAAGGACAACATGATCGGCTGGCTGGCAGCCAGAAGCGATCTGCCCCACTACGGTAACCTGCTGGTTTATAAACTTTCAAAAGACAAGCTGGCATACGGCCCCATGCAGGTCGAGGCCAGGATCGATCAACAAACGGAAATCTCCCAAAGAAAAACTGGCATACGGCCCCATGCAGGTTGAGGCCCGGATAGATCAACAAACGGATATCTCCCGAGAGCTTAGCCTTTGGGGACAGCGCGGTTCGCGGGTCATCAGGGGCAATCTATTGGCCATTCCGGTGGGTGACTCATTCATCTATGTGGAGCCGATTTATTTAGAAGCCCAACAGGAGCCGCAGCGGGAAGCGCAGGCAGCGCCGCCACCTAAAGGCGGGCAGTCGCAGAGCCAACAGCCGACAGGGTCGGCAAGGCAAGGAAGCACGACGACTGCGGCCCTGCCTGAACTGAAACGGGTAATTGTGGCCCTCGGCAGCCGGGTTGCAATGGAGGAAAATCTCGACCGTGCTTTG
The DNA here is from genome assembly GCA_947259065.1 of uncultured Desulfobacterales bacterium. Classification (GTDB taxonomy): domain Bacteria; phylum Desulfobacterota; class Desulfobacteria; order Desulfobacterales; family JAFDCJ01; genus JAFDCJ01. Next base: position 1,773 of record CAMYLH010000798.1, on the reverse strand, counting down.
AGTCGGGTACTTGGGGGTAAGGTGTTCGAAAAAGAGGATGTTTTCTCTGAAGTACCGCAATCGGGAGAGCTTTCCGAACTCGGGGAACAAGCTTTGAAATACTACAATAATGCCAAGGCTTACCTGCGCCAGGGCGATTGGGCAGGATACGGCAGGGAGCTGGAAAAGCTTGAAAGCCTCCTGAAGCAGTTATCAAAAAAGACCACGGAAAAAGAATGATATTCTATTTTTCAACATAAGCATCTGCTTCCTTGAGGGCTTGATCTATAAGGGCAATTTCTTAGGGCACTTCACTCACCCACGGGCTCGCTGGCCAGTCCTCGGCTCACGATGTACCAGGAAAAAAGCGATAGCTAACCACCCAGCCTCCGGTTCGCTGCGCGAGCCCAACAAGCAAAATTCGTACTTCAATAAGCCATCGTATAGGAGGTTTGACACCTATTACCACCTATTCCTTTCTTCCTATTAAAACTGATTCTTCCGATCCAGATTACGGTATTGAATGGCTTCCGAGATGTGATCGACCTGGAGGTTTGGCTCTGATTGCAGATCTGCGATGGTGCGCGCAATTTTCAGGATGCGATTGAAGGCCCTGGCTGAAAGCCCCAATTTGTCGATGGCGGACTCCAGCAGATTTCTGGAAGCTTCATCAATTTGACAGTGCTTTTTGATATGGCGGCTGCTCATCTGGGCGTTGCAGTAAATTTTGGTGCGCACAAACCGTTTGGTTTGAATGGCGCGGGAGGCGGCAACGCGTTTGCGAATTTCGGCCGAAGACTCGGCGTTTGATTCTTGCATCAGGTCTTTGTAAGGTACCGCCGGGACCTCCACATGAAGGTCGATGCGGTCTAAAAGCGGGCCGGATATCTTGGAACGATAGCGGTGAATCTGCTGGTAGGAGCAGCGGCAGGCATGTTTGGGATCTGCTAAATATCCGCACGGGCATGGATTCATGGCAGCCACCAGCATAAAGCTTGAAGGGTAAGTCAGGGTGGTTGTTGCCCGGGAAATGGTCACCTTAAAGTCTTCCAGCGGCTGACGCAGCACTTCCAGAACATGTTTTTTAAATTCAGGGAGCTCATCTAAAAAAAGCACACCATGGTGGGCCAGGCTGACCTCGCCGGGCCGCGGAATATGCCCCCCACCGATGAGTCCGGCATCGGAGATGGTGTGATGGGGAGAACGAAAGGGACGTTTGGTAACCAAAGCCTGGTCTTTTTCCAACAGCCCGACGACGCTGAATATTTTGGTGGTTTCGATGGCCTCATCAAAGGTTATGGGCGGCAGAATAGTCGGCAACCGTTTGGCGAGCATGGTCTTGCCCGAGCCGGGCGGCCCGATCATGACCAAATTATGACCGCCGGCAGCGGCGATTTCCAGCGCCCGTTTGACATGCTCCTGCCCCATGACTTCAGCATAGTCCAGCTCAAATCGGCCCTCCCTTGCAAAAATATCGGCCACCGCGGTCTTTTCCGGCTCCAGACGTGTAAAACCGGTTAAAAAAGCAACCACCTGGGACAGAGTAGTCACCGGATACACGTCGATGCCGCGGACCACCGATGCTTCGCGACCATTTTCGAAGGGAACTATGATGGCCCTGTAGCCTGCTTTCTTTGCTGCCAGCGCCATGGGCAGGGAACCTCTCACCGGTTTTACGCGGCCGTCCAATGAGAGTTCACCCAGGATGAGATACTGAGAAATAATTTTCTGAGGGATGATCCCGGTTGCCGCCAAAATACCTAAGGCAATCGGCAAATCAAAGCCGGTACCTTC
>CAMYLH010000797.1 GCA_947259065.1 uncultured Desulfobacterales bacterium | reverse complement strand
GGTTTTACTTCATGACAGCCGGCCACCTGATGAAGGCTTAATTCCGGCCTGGAGACATTTGGCCGAACTTTACGGAATTGAAACAAAAGTATTAAAACAGGCAGTGAGGAGAAATATCGATCGCTTCCCAGATGATTTTATGTTCGAACTTACCTGCGAGGAATTCCAAAATTGGAGGTCACAATTTGTGACCTCAAGTTGGGGTGGGACAAGATATCCCCCTACAAGGAAAGTATGAGCAAACGAAAAAATCAGATTGGATTTAGCCAGCGTATCCGTTTGGAATAGCTTGAACAGACAGCAAACCTGGTCTTAGCTGGAAATGACAAGACTTCGGTAAATGAGGCACTTCAGAAATTGTTGATGGACAAGGTTTCAGTGGGAGGTCAGGCCTTACGCGGTAACCGCGAAAAACTTATTACTATTCTTCTTAAGGTATGGCTTACAACCCCCAAAGAGCTATCGCCCTTGCGTGAGGATGGACTTGATTTACTAAAGCGAATGCCCCGTCATGTTCACTTGGCCATTCATTGGGGAATGACCATGGCAGTTTATCCTAAAATTTAAACACCAAACTCGGCGCTAATTACTATATCAAGAACGACCTGCGGTCTTTTTCAATAGAACACTGATATTAAAGCAGAGAAAACATGGATAGACAAAAGAAGATTATAATTATTGCCGGACCGAATGGGGCAGGTAAAACGACATTCGCCACTGAGTTTCTTCCCAGGGAAGCCGAGTGCCCCAATTTCATCAATGCGGATCTGATTTCAGCGGGTATAAGCCCTTTCCGTATTTGCTATAGCCCGTGTAAATCAGCGTGTTAAGGAGGGCGGGCATAGTGTGCCCGAAGATGTGATTCGACGTCGCTTTAAAACCGGCTGGAACAATTTTCAAAGATTATATATAAATCTTGTAGATGAATGGGCGCTTTATGACAACGCCGGCGAGCACCCCATCCTAATAAATGAAGGGAGCAAAAATGCTTAAAAATCAGGAAATACCTGAACCAAAAAGATTGAATGATCCGGATATGCGCGGGGCTGAAAAGGCCATTCATCGAGCTGCTATAAAAGCTCGTGAACGGGCTCGACGCTTCGGCCATGGCATTATTATTTATGAAAACGGGAAGATTGTAGAGAAACACCCGGACAAAAACGACTGAAACAAAAGGCCTAACCCTTTGATAAGAGAATAATCAAAACAAAGGTATCGAATAATTTTTTTAACTTTTTCTGAATTCAATCAGAACTTAAGGAACTCGTTATGAAGCTGCCTATTGGCCTGTTGAGCGATAACATAAATTGGGTCCAGCCCCTGGCGCGGGCCATGGACGCGGCCGGTGTCCCAAGCCGACTGATCCCGTTTCCCCATCCACCGTTCACCGAATTTGACGGACGCGCCTATCCTAAAGTCATTTTTAATCGCGTGGCCATCCGCACCGCCATGGGTTCCCCGGGGATAGTCACCCTGATCAGAGACCTGCTATCGGCCCTCCAATTGCAGGACAAACACATCATCAACAACCGCCACTGCCATCATGTGGGTTCCAGCAAGGCCCTGCAGGCTTTGGTTTTTGAGCGTGCCGGAGTGATGAGTCCCAAGACTTTAGTGTTGCCTGATAAGGCCATGCTCACAACGGCTCGAGAACAAATGCCGGATGGCCTGCTGAAATCCAATGTGGGTGGCTTTGGCGCTGGTGTCTGGGCGCCTGAGTCTCCCGACCAAGATGTGCCCCCTTCGATTCTGGCAGCGGCTTTTGCGGCAGACGGCATGGCCGTGTGGCAGCAAAGATATATACCCCGGGATGATGTTATTTATCGGGTGGAGATGCTGGGTGGTGAAGTACTTTACAGAGCCAGGGTGCCTGTTGAGCCGGATAGCTTTAACTACTGTTTAGGGAATTCCGGCAGTTTTTCCGGTCCCGGGACCCCTGACGATCCGGTCACTTTAGATCATGAACCAGAAACGAAGCTGCGGGCGGCTTTGGCGCACATCTGCAGGCTTGCCGACATGGATGTGGGCAGCGTCGAGTATCTGATTCCCAAAGGAGAATCGGCAGCATGTTTTTTCGATATCAATCCGGTTTCCACCTATCATCCCAAAGCCGCCGCCCTTTTGGGCTTCGATCCCTA
>CAMYLH010000796.1 GCA_947259065.1 uncultured Desulfobacterales bacterium | reverse complement strand
ATCGATTTGCGCTTTAGAAAATTTAACAACAAAATCTCAAGTAGCGAAAAAACGAAATTTAGATCTAAATTAATTTAGTAAATATTAATTAAAAATAAAACAGTGAGAATCAATAAAGATATTAGAGATACTATTCTAAAACGATTGTTTATAAGTCTTGGGATATTATTACTAATTCGTGTTGGTACATTCCTTCCTGTTCCAGGAATTAATCATACCGATTTAGCATTTTATCTTCAAAGACATTCGGTGACTAAAAATTTAATAAGTACTTTCTCAGGTGATAATACTTTTGTAATTGGATTATTTACTTTAAATATATTTCCATATATTAATGCATCGATCTTAGTTCAGCTAATCTTGGGATTTTCACCTAAACTTTCAAAATTACAAAAAGAAGGTGATCTTGCAGGCCGGCGTCAGATTAATCGACTAACACGTTTTATTACCTTAGCTTGGGCTATTATTCAAAGTTTCAGTCTTGCTTTTTATTTAAAACAAGTATTATTCGATTGGAATTATTTATTAGCTATTGAAATTGTTGTTTGGTTAACAACTGGAGCAATGATTGTTTTATGGCTAAGTGAATTAATTACTGACTATGGTTTAGGAAATGGTGCATCATTATTAATTTATACTAATATTATTTCAAGTTTACCAAATCTTGCTAGTAAGATAATAGCCGAAAATAGTGAGAATTTTTCTATTTCTTCAATATTAGGAATTATTCTTTTAATTTTTGTTTCATTATATGGAATTGTCTTTTTACAAGAAGGAAATAGAATTATTCCATTACTTTCATCGAAGCAATTAAATCAAGCATCATCGCAAGATTCTGCAGCAACGAATAATTATATTCCATTACGATTTAATCAAGCAGGTGTTATGCCAATTATTTTAACAACTGCAATTTTAGTTGTTCCGAATTATATCAGTAATTTAGGTTTATTACCTCCAATAAATCTTCCAATAAACTTTGAATCATTAAAATTTGTTTATTGGATCGGATATTTTTTATTAATATTGGCATTTAGTTCGTTCTATTCAACAATTGTTTTAAATCCAAAAGATATTTCTGATCAATTACAGAAAATGGCGGTTACAATACCTGGAATTCGACCAGGAGTTCAAACTACTTTTTATTTAAAACAGTTAATGAAACGAGTAACGCTGATAGGAGCAACAATGCTCGCTATTTTAGCAACATTACCAAACTTTATAGAATCAACATTAAATATTACAAGTCTTAACGGATTAAGTACGACTTCATTATTAATTTTAGCTGGTGTTGTTTTAGATCTAGTTCGAGAAGTCAAGAATATTTATTATTCGAATATTTATAATAATATATATCAATAAAATAAAAATTTACAATGAAAGTTCGTCCTTCAGTCAAAAAAATGTGTGATAAATGTCGAGTGATAAAAAGACATGGTAGAATTATGGTAATTTGTCCAAATCCAAAACATAAACAACGTCAAGGATAATATTTTAAAGGAGTTTAGAAAATGGTCAGATTAGTTGGTGTTGATTTACCAAGAAATAAACGAGTTGCCTATGCACTTACGTATATTCATGGAATTGGTCTCACATCTGCAAAGAAAATTGTTGAAATGGCAGATATTAACCCTGAGACAAGAAGTGACGATTTAACAACTGAAGAAACAGTTGCATTACGTCAAACGTTAGAAAATATCGATTTAAAACTTGAAGGTGATTTAAGACGATTTAACGGTTTAAATATTAAACGGTTAAACGAAATAAATTGTCATCGAGGAAAAAGACACAGAAACAGTTTACCTGTTCGTGGTCAACGAACTCGAACAAACGCTCGTTCACGACGTGGAGCGAAGAAAACTGTTACGGGTAAGAAAAAATAATTTTATTTGTAATATTTTTATATGGCACAAACAACTAAAAAATCAACTAGTAAAAGAGATAAAAATAATTTTACAAATGGTATTGTTCATATTCAATCAACCTTTAATAATACTATAGTAACAATTACTAATTCGACAGGTGATACAATTGCATGGGCTTCAGCAGGAAGTTCAGGATTTAAAGGAGCACGTAAAAGTACACCATTTGCAGCTCAAACGGCGGCAGAAAAAGCAGCTTTAGAAGCTTTAAGTACTGGG
>CAMYLH010000795.1 GCA_947259065.1 uncultured Desulfobacterales bacterium | reverse complement strand
GTTTCCACGACCTTCATGCAATCATCAAAAACACCGGGGATCTCAAATACCGTGGCCCCACTTCCCAGGGGTTGGGATAGCTGCTGCGGAGTCACTTTCTTATGGGGCAGCAGTACAGCGGACTTGACCCGCGGTTGCAAATAGGAGGCATAAAGGGCCGCGGCGGCCGAGGTATCCCCAGTTGACGCGCAAATGGCCAGCACATCTGAAAGATAGCCCTTTTGAATCATGAAGTTTATGTAACTCAATGCACTGGCCATCCCACGATCCTTGAAAGAGGCGCTGGGATTCTGACCGTCATTTTTAAAAAAAAAGCGCACACCGATCTTATTTTGTAAAGCTAAATTGGCTTCCACCATCGGCGTGTGACCTTCTCCCAGATAAATAACAGCCTCAAGCGGGATAACGGGTCCGATAAATTCATGATAGCGATAGATGCCCTTTAAAGCGGGAACGTTGAGCATCCTACGATAGTCAAATATTCGCTGCCAAAGCGCACCCGAAATGTCTTTCAGACGAGAGAAGTCTTGATCGTAAATGAGCAAAACCTGTCCACACTCCGGACACACATACAACAGGTTTTCAATACTATATTCCTGTTTACAGCCCAGGCAACGATAAATCAGCTTCCCTTCGTGGGACGGCTGCAAGTAAGACCGAATATCTGCGGGAAAATCATGTAGTTTCATGATACTATTTTTTTCATCCCTCCCATATAAGGTCTTAACAATTTGGGAATTATCACCGAGCCATCAACCTGTTGAAAATTTTCTAGTATGGCGGCCACCGTCCGTCCGACGGCCAGTCCGGATCCGTTCAGAGTGTGAACAAGTTGAGTGCCCTTTTGCCTTTTGCGTTTGAAACGAATATTTGCGCGTCTGGCTTGGAAATCCTCGAAATTGCTGCAGGATGATATTTCCCGGTAGACTTTTTGAGCCGGCATCCATACTTCAATATCGTAAGTTTTGGCCGCCGAAAAGCCTAAATCTCCGGTGCACAGTTCAACCACCTGATAGGGAATCTCCAGTTTTATCAGAATTGATTCGGCATTGTTCAGCAAACTTTCAAGCTCATCGTAGGATGTTTCCGGCTTGCTGAATTTAACCATTTCAACTTTATTAAACTGGTGTTGGCGAATCAGTCCCCGGGTATCCTTGCCATAGGAGCCGGCCTCCGATCGAAAACACGGTGTGTAAGCCGTATAGCAAATCGGCAGAAGATCTTCATCCAGGATTTCTCCCTGATGAATATTGGTAACCGGAACTTCGGCCGTCGGTATTAAAAAATAATCCCAGCCGGACAATTTAAACAAATCTTCTTCAAATTTCGGCAGCTGTGCGGTGTGCGTCATGGACTGCCGGTTAACGATAAACGGCGGTAGTACTTCCTGATAGCCATGCTCGTTAATGTGGGTATCCAGCATAAAATTGATTAAGGCCCGCTCCAGTCTGGCACCGGCACCAAAATATAGCGGAAAGCGTGCGCCGGCAATCTTTGAGGCCCGATCCAGATCAAGTATTTTAAGACGGCTGCCGATTTCCCAATGGGGCTGGGGATCAAACCCGAATTCCGGTATATTGCCAACCTTTTTGATTACCGGGTTGTCCGTTTCATCGTCTCCAACGGGAACCGATATATGTGCAATGTTCGGCAGACCTAAAAGGAAGGTATCAATACTTTCCTGGTTTTTGGACAATTTCTTATCCAATTCTTTGATTTTTGACGATACCCCACGCATTTCAACCACTAGTGCTTCAGTATCGTCACCGGCCTTTCTCATATCAGCGATCCGGTCGGAAACCACATTGCGCTGATGCCGCAGCGATTCAATTTCCTGCAGAATGTCGCGCCGTTCGTCATCGGATTTTTTAAAATTATCAAGCTCAGGTTGGTGGCCGCGTACCTCCATTGCTGCCTGAATTTTAGATAAATTTTTCCTAACGAACTTGATTTCCAGCATATATATCCTTATATTTACAAGTTTAAATCTATCATAGTTGATTGGGAACTTTAAAATATGCCGCAATTAGCACGGGCATTGCATTTAGTCAACGGTATTTGCACGATCGCACCGTATCAACCCGTGTTCTAAAATTCACCCAAACTGTGTTAGGGAGAAATCGTATGGAAGAAATTGGT
>CAMYLH010000794.1 GCA_947259065.1 uncultured Desulfobacterales bacterium | reverse complement strand
CAGAATGCGGGGGGAAATTGACGATATTCTGTTTGATATTGAGGAAAAGCGCGGTCTGAGCCTTTCGCTGGAAGACCACGATGCCATTATTGACCGCTGTATAGAGGTGGCGATTGCCAATGAGGATTGATGGCGCCATGAATGTGATTGATTTTGGTACCCGCAAGATCCCTTCAAATTTTTGTGGTATGTTCATCTAAGCGAGCCAAGACCAGTTATTTCCATTTAACCGCAGGTTAATAAATAAATAAGGATAAGAATTCAAATGAAAATTTTCTTTGGCGCGGCCATCCAGGGGGCGCATAATCGGGAGGAAAGGGCGGCGGTTCACCGGCTGATCATAGATGCCATTAAAAGCTGTGATTGTGAGGTTATCAGTGAACACACCACTGGAAGGGATTATGATGCCACGGCGCAACTGCTGGAAAAAACCCTGGGCACCCTGCCCCCGAAAGGCATGGAGCGGACGGTGTTGATTCGCAATAAAATGATAGAATTCATCGAGGGCGACATCGATGCGGCCGTATTTGAGGTTTCCACACCCAGCCTCGGTACGGGCATTGAAATAGCTCACGCCTATTTACGCTCAAGGCTCGGCCTGCCGGAGATTCCCGTCATTGCCCTTTATCAGAAAGACTACTGGCCTAATAACCTGTCGACCATGATCCGCGGCATCACGGCGGATGAAGTTCCCAATTTTGTGCTCAAGGAATATGATGACCCCAATAACGCCCGGGTGTTTATTCCGGAACTGCTGCAGGAAGTTTTAAAGGTTATTGCACTCTTTTGAAAATCTTTCACACCGACACCTTTCCCATTCCGCTTTCGGAAAATGAAAGTCTCGCCCCGGGCTTCGATGAGTTTCAAATCCTAAATAAAGCCAATACCCGTATGCGGTTTCATTTCACTAGGCGCCTAAACACTAAATTCAAATTACATCCGCCTAAACACTCATACGGGTGATTTCGAGCCCGTCATCGACGATGTCTGTTTAGAATTGCTGAGCCATTCTTTTAAAGCAAATTTTGAGATCGTTTCAGGGCGATTCAGTCGTCCGGGAATTCCGGATAGCTGCCGCGGGAATTTCATTTTTTGTACGAAAATTTACAATAGACCATTAATAATCTTGTACAAAATCCTACAAATCCCGTATCACACTTAATTTAAATCCGGTGATGCGGACTGCTTCGGGCTTTTGGAGCTGGCCGGTTCCGTCACTTCAAGCAAGCTTTTTACGAACTTTTTGAAAGTCGCGCCCTTGGCTTCGATGAGATTCAAACCTTAAAAAAAGACAGCACCCGTATGCAGACTCATTTCGCTAGGTGCCTAAATACTCAATTTAAACGACCTCCGGCGAAACACCCATACGAGTGATTTCAAGCATATCATCGACGATGTCTGTTTGAAATCGCTGAGCTATCCATTTAAATCACATTTTGAGATCATTGCAGGGCGATTTAGCTGTCCGGAAATTCCAGACAAATGTCGAAAACGCTCATTAAGATTGTACAAAACTCTACAATTTACAATAGGCGTTTATTATTGTTGTACAATATTTTACAATCTGGACATGATTATTGCCATTTACTATAAAGAAAAATCCTTACAAATTTTTATGATATCTTCATCGAGGCGAGCCCAAACCAGTGATTTTCGTTCAACTGTAGGTTAAAATTAGAAAGGGACAAAAATTCAAATGAAAATTTTTTACACCGACACCTTTCCCATTCCCTTGCCGGAAAAGCATAGCTTTCCCAAAGGCAAGTATGATTTGCTACGACGGCGGATTATGGATAGTCGGATTGCTCAGGCTGTTGATCTGCAAATTCCCAAGCCGGCGACTTATGAGGAAATCATACGGGCCCATGATCCGACCTATATATATCGGCTACAGAATGGTGAACTATCTGCCAAGGAGGTGCGGCGCGTCGGTCTGCCGTGGTCGCCGGAAATTGTGCGCCGGGCGCAATATTCTGCCGGGGCAACCATCGAAGCCTGCCGCGTGGCCTTAGAAGAAGGAATAGCGGTCAATCTGGCGGGCGGAACCCACCATGCTTTCCGCGATCACGGCCAGGGTTACTGCTGGCTGAATGACAGCGTAATTGCAGCCAAAGCCATCCAGGCTGAAGGGCTTGCCGGAAACATT
>CAMYLH010000793.1 GCA_947259065.1 uncultured Desulfobacterales bacterium | reverse complement strand
GACAACCTGCGCCTCGGTTGCTGGCACTTCCGGCGCGACAAGGCGCGCACGGCGAACGCGCTCGAACGGGTCTACGACATGTTCCCGGTACTGCGCGAGCGCCGGAGCACCCTGGCCGGCGCGCTGAGCGGCGGCCAGCAGCGGTTCCTCGAGCTGGCCCGCTCCATCGTGCTGGAGCCCGAGGTGGTGCTGCTCGACGAACCCACCGCGATGATCGCGCCGAAACTGTCCCGGGAGCTCTACGACTTCATCGCCGGCCTCCCGGCACAGGGCATCACCGTCGTCCTGGTGGATCAGAACGTGCGCCAGTGCGCCGCCGTGTCCGACTACGTGTACGTTCTCGACCTGGGGACGAACCGCGCCGAGGGCACCCGCGAAGCCTTCGGCGGCGACGCGGACCTTCGCGAGATGATCCAGGAGTGGCTCGACTACCAGGTGGATTAGCTGTCGGTGAGAGAACCGTTGTGGCGAAACACCGTGGCCGGCGCATCCGCATAGTCGCGCCCGCGGGGCAGCCTGGCACGAACGCGGTCCACATGCGGAAGCGCCAGGCACAGGCCCGCGAGCTGGGCGTCGTCCAGCGTGAGATCGGCGCGCGCGGCGGCGGCGCGGCAGTGTGCAACGGCTTCGGCATCCATCCCCGCCAGCGAGAACGACGCTGCCGAGGGCGCGTGCTCCGCTTGCGGCTCGCGCAGCCCCGGGCGTCCATCGCGCCAGGGCGTCGCCGCCTCGTAGGCCCTCGCGATGCGCAGCACCGTCGCTTCCTCGAATGGCCCGCACACCACCTGCATGCCCAGTGGCAAGCCGTCGGCGGAGAATCCGTTGCAGACGTTCATGGCGGGGAGCTGTGCGATGTTGAACGGGTTGGTGAGCGGAGGATTGAGGAAGCTGCCCTCCGGCGCCATGGCCGCCTGCACCGGCGCCGCACCGTAGATCGTCGCCGTCACCAGGCCATCGAGGCCACGCATGGCTTCACGCGTTCGCGCCGCCAGCGCACTCTGCAGGCGCAGGCCCGCCGCGTAGTCCTCCGCGCTCAACAGCACGCCGGGAAGCACGCGGAAACGCGTAACGGCAGAGTACTTCTCCGGGTTCCGGCGTAGATCCTCGGCATGGATGGCGAACGCCTCGGACATCATGATCGCCCGGTAGCACGCCTGGTAGTCGGCGATGGACGGTAGCGTCACGTCAACCACGTGTGCGCCCAGTTCACGCAGCACCTCGAGGCTCGCCTGCATCGCCCGCTGCACGTCTTCGCTGATGCCGCTATCGGGTCCGTAGAAATCGTGCACGACGCCGATGCGCAGACCCGCGACGCCGTCGTCGAGGCCGGCGAGAAGATCCGGAACCGGCCGGTTCACCGTCGAGGGATCCGCGGGGTCGAAGCCGGCAATGACCTGCAACAGGATGGCCGAATCCTCCACCGTCCAGGTGAGTGGGCCGCAGTTGTCCAGGGTCCACGACAGCGGCAGCACGCCGCGCTTGCTCACGCGGCCGTAGGTGGGCTTGATCCCGGCAAGTCCGCAGAACGCTGCCGGCAGCCGGATGGAACCGCCGGTGTCGCTTCCAAGCGCTCCGGGTGCGAGCCCGGCCGCCACCGCCGCGCCGGCACCGCTGCTCGAACCTCCGGGAAACCGGTCCAGCAGCCAGGGGTTGCGCGCCGGCGGCCAGGGCAGATCGAACGCCGGCCCGCCGGTGGCGAACTCGTGGGTGGCGAGCTTGCCGAGCAGCACACCGCCCGCGGCGGCCAGGCGGGCTGCACAGGCGGAATCCGCCTCCGGCACCCGATCGGCGAGCAGGGCCGAGTGCCCCGTCGTGCGGATCCCACCGGTGTCGTAGATGTCCTTCAGCGCATAGGGCACACCGTGCAGCGGCCCGCGCGGCCCCGAACCCATGACCTCGGCCTCCGCGGCCCGCGCGCGGTCCATGGCCTGCTCGGCGGTGACGGTGATGAAGGCGTTGAGGACGGGATTCAGTTCCTCGATGCGTGCGAGAAAGGCCTGCGTGAGTTCCACCGGCGACAGCTCGCGCGCCTCGATGAGGCGGGCGCACTCGGCGATGGAGAGGAAATGGAGTTCGCTTGGCATGACGTCAGACCCTGATGGAGCGTGTTGGCCCCTGCCGCACGACGGGTTATGGAATCAGCAGCCC
>CAMYLH010000792.1 GCA_947259065.1 uncultured Desulfobacterales bacterium | reverse complement strand
AAAGCGCAGAAATTTACTGAACAGTATCAATTTCTGAGTCTCGCGTCTCGCAAGATTTATAACATCTTGAAATATTGAATTCAGGAAGTGTATTGACATCAAAAGGATAAAATGGTTATATAGCCGACTTATTGTCGGGATTCGGAACAATCTAAGAGACCGCAAAAATAACTGAAAATGACTTGAATGAGCCCTGCTCTATACGCGGGGTCCGAGGTAGTTCCATTTCTATGGCTGAACTGACAATTGAAAATGTTTCGAAACGATTCGGCGGTCTGCTGGCAGTCGAAAATCTGGATCTGACAGTACCGCAAGGCAAAATTCTAAGCCTGATTGGCCCTAACGGCGCCGGCAAAACCACCGTTTTTAATATGGTTACCGGCGTCTACCCACCTACCGAAGGCGCCATCATCTTTAAAGGCCATAAACTGAACAATTTGAGGAGCAACCGCATTATCGCCCACGGCATCGCCAGGACCTTTCAGAATATCAGGCTGTTCAAATCGATGACGGTGGGGCCGTCAGGGCCCTGCTCAAAACCCGCTATGAAAAGCAGGAAGAAAAAAGCATCGGCGAAAAGGCGGTCGAGATTCTGGAATTTATCGGGTTGAAAGAGCATCTGAACGACTATGCCTCCAGCCTGCCCTATGGTGAACAACGGCGGCTGGAAATCGCCCGGGCTTTGGCCACTCAACCCGAAATATTGCTTTTGGATGAACCGGCGGCCGGTATGAACCCTAAAGAAACGGCCGAGCTGATGGAATTGATTATCAAGCTGCGGGATACCGGGCTGACCGTCTTTCTGGTGGAACATGATATGCGCCTGGTCATGGGGATTTCGCAAATAGTAATCGTGTTGGATTACGGCCAAAAAATAGCTGAGGGAACACCGAAAGAGATTCAGCAAAACGAAACGGTTATTGAAGCCTATCTGGGAACCGGGGCCAAATCCGAGAATTAGGGCTTTTTTGAAGATTTTTGATCGATTTTGGTAATCAACCAATTTTATTAGGTTGTAATTTTAATAATAAAAATGAGCTAAAATGGTATTCTGTCCTTTTTATAAAAGCAGATAGAGCGTAGCGCTCCCTTAATTTTAGTCATTTTAGGCAATTTAGCTCACTTTAGGCATTCGTTTATTGGTATTTGTTTCAAATCTCGAAATTCGAGTTTCGGATTTTGTTCATCATTGCCCTTAAGGATGCAATATCCTGGGCATATTTTAAAGGAGTCAAAATCACCACTAACGAAGCAAGGAGGTAGTATCATGAAAAAAGTTGGTATTTTCGTTCTATGTTTAACCTTGATTGTGGGATTTCATGGTTTGGTACTGGCCAAGACCCTGAAACTCGGCACCTTGAGTCCCCTGACCGGGCCTTATGCTCAGGACGGCACGGACATTCTGCAGGGTGTTAAAACGGCAGTCGCCGTATACGGACCGGTGAAAGGGTATGATAAGGTCGAGGTGCTTCCCGGTGACAGCGCCTGTGACGGCGGCAAAGCCACCATGGCCGCCAACAAGCTGATCAACAGCGACGTCAATGTGGTCGTCGGCGCCTATTGCTCTTCGGCCACCGAACCGGCCCAGATCCCGTTGATGGATGCCGAAATCGTTCAGATCACCCCTGCTTCAACCGCCGAACGCCTAAGCGCCAAGGGCTATAAGTATTTCTTCCGGATGCCCCCCAGGGATGACGTCCAGGCCTGGTCCACGGTTCAGTTTCTCGAAAATAAATTGAAGGTCAAAACCCTGGCCTTGATCGATGACAAGCAGACCTACACCGCCGGCTTGACCGCCAACATCAAAAAGTTTGCCAAAGAAAATGACAAGGTAAAGATCGTTGCTCATGAACATATCACGCCGGGCGACAGCGATTTCACGGCAGTTTTGACCAAATTGAAGAGAATCAACCCGGATGCTATCTACATGGGTGTGTATCAACCCGAAGGTTCCAAAATGATTCAGCAGGTCCGCAAGCTCGCTCTCGAGGCCGCATTTATCAGCGAAGATGCGGTCTATCATCCGAAATTCCTGGAAGTCGGCGGACCATCGGCCGAAGGGGTTTATCTGACCTTTGCCCAGGCGCCGGAGACACCGGAAAGAGATCAGTTTATCAAGACCTACAAAGCGATGTGGAAGGCCGACGCCGTCGGCTCCTATGCCTATTATGCCTATGACGCGGCCATGATTGCCCTGGCTGCGGTCGAGAAGGCCGGCACCACCAAAGCCGATTCTTTGCAAAAGACCCTGCGCGGCAACACCTGGAAGGGTGTCACCGGCGACATCAAGTTTGATGAGCATGGTGACCGCAAACTGGCTCACATTGTCTGGATCGTCAAGGACAACCAGTTTGTACCCTATTGGAACCCGCTGACCGGCAAAGATCTGTAGAATATAACAGAGGACAGAAAGCAGGCGACAGACTACAGAGGACAGAAAACGGAGGACAGAAGCATTTGGAAGTCGAACCCGCCGTCGTCCGATAGGTCAGGACTATGGCGCGGCGAGGATGCGGCAGGCGGAAAAGGGCAAAGCGCATCGTTCCGCCTTCCCACTTCCCTCCGGGGCGTAGGACCCTATGGTCCCCTACGGCTTCCGGCTCGACTCCGTCCCGTAGGGGTAGACGACTACGCCCCGGAGGGTAGAGCCTACAGCTCGGAGAG
>CAMYLH010000791.1 GCA_947259065.1 uncultured Desulfobacterales bacterium | reverse complement strand
ACAGTTGCGTCAGCGCCACGGCCGGCAAAACGGCGGACAGGGGTTCTCCTTTGTATTCATTGACCATTCGTTGGACCGACAGGGCTGCAGATCGGGATTTCAAACCGACATAAAAAGCGGTGATGGCGACGGGTTCATGGTCATGGTGATCGGCAGCGTCGAGGTGATTGTGTCCGTGCGTGCGACCTTTTTCCGTGCGGTGATGACCGTTATCCGTATGACCGGCCAAAGGATCGTGACCGTGATCGCCGCTGGAATCCATTCCGGCATGGATGGCGTCGATGCCCGCCAGGCTGACAAACACGGTGCGGTCCACCGGCGTGCCGGTGCGATTAAGGATGCCGGTTACGTGAAAGGGATAGATGTCGTGTTGGACAAAACTGACATCCCCGGAACCGTGGGCCACGACGATGTCCGACCCAACCCGGTAGCCCAGTTTTTCGGCAACCTCGGCTCCCAATACCGCACCGTCTTCTGAAGAAAACCATCCCCCGGCGCTCATTTGCAGCGACTGTTTGCGGCCATATCGGAAGTGATCGAAAAAAGTTCCGTTGGTTCCCAGTACCCGGTAGCCGGCATGGCTGTCGCCCAGGGAGAGAGGAATGGTCCAGGCGATGGCGGGGTGATCGGAAATCGCTTCGTAGCTTTCCCAACGGATATTGTTGGCGGCGTCGCTGAGGCCGAAAACCGATGAGAGCAGCAGTTGAACCGGACTGGTGCGGGCACCGACGATGAGATCGGTGCCGGAAATGGTGTTTGTGAAGCTTGTCTGTGCTTCGGTGCGAATGCGCTCGACTCCCAACAGCAAGGTCACACTCAGCGCAATCGAGGCGATGGTCAGACCTGCTGTCAATTTGCGATTGCCAAGGCTTTTTATGGCCAAAATGAAATGCGACATTACATCGCCTCCTTCACGATTTGTATTCTGGGCCGCCGGGCGTGATTGATTTGGGTTAGCGAGACGGTACGATCGAACATGGTGGCCAGCGAATTGTCGTGGCTGACGAAGACCAGGGTGGTGGTCTCTTTGGCGCATTCATCGAACAGCAGGCAAATGAAGGCTTCGCGATGATGGGCATCCAGGGAAGACGTGGGCTCGTCGGCAATCAAAATCTCGGGAGCGCCGATTAGGGCCCGGGCTGCTGCTACCCGCTGTTGCTGGCCCACGCTGAGTTCGGTTACCGGCCTTTTAAGCAAATCTGGATCGGCCATATTCAGATGCGCCATCAGCCTTACGGCTTCGGCACCCACAGAGGCAGAACGTCGCAGAGCCCTTTTTCTGCGTCGTTTGGAAAACCGGCAGGGCAACGTCACATTCTCGATTAAGGACAGGTAGGGAACTAGATTGAACATCTGGAAAATGAACCCGATGTGATCGGCGCGAAAGCGATCTCGTTGAGCGCCGCTCAAAGCGTCCACGCGTTGGCCCAGAACCGATACCGCTCCCTTCTGCGCAGTCATCACGCCGGCCAGCAGGCTGAGCAGGGTACTCTTTCCGCTGCCGCTGGGCCCCTCGATAAACACCCGTTCCTCTCTGGCGATCTGGAGAGCCATGATATCGAGAATCGGGTCGGCCGCTGTGTCCCAGCCAAACTGCAGATCAGAAACGTCGACGGCCAACGCAGCTCTTTCATGAATCGGAGCAGTCCATTCATGACCTTTCTCCGGTGTAATTGAAAAAGGGGTTGATGGGTTCATAGGATAATCCTTTGCCCTTAAACGGATGCCGGACTCCATTGGCGTCTCATCCGTCCAATTTATCTTTCATCCAGGTTCTCCACCGATAGCAGGGGCAGGTGCAAGTCGTAAAGCGTGTTTAGAACGCCGGACAATGCAGCCTGGTCAGCCAGATGCCCCGCCAGGACCGTCACCGCTGGTTTATCCGCAGATGGTTCCGCAGTGACGGCCATGCCGCCCAGCCGAGTGCTCCAAGTGCTGTCCAGACGCCCCTGGACCCGGATGCGGTAAGTGGACGGGGTTTCCAATTTGAGCCCTTTCCAGGAAGTTGAGCCGGCCATGAGATGTGATCCCCTTTCTTTGATGTTCGCTGGGCTTCAAGTTAAAGCTTACTTGAAATTAATTGGTCTTGGGGTGATGGGAAATACCCCGAATGGGGTATTTTTGGGGTAATTTGGGGGTAAATTTAAAGATCG
>CAMYLH010000790.1 GCA_947259065.1 uncultured Desulfobacterales bacterium | reverse complement strand
GCACCGAATGAAGAAGAAAAGGCCAAGTGGTTCGGCCGCTGCCAGGAGATCATTGCCGAGGATGCTGTGAATGGGTTTTTGTTCTCTGCATCCGGCCTTCCGACCATGAAAGCCAAGGTCATGGGGTGGTGGGAGAACTACCCCACGATTGCCATGGATTGCACCGAGGTTTGGATAAAAAAGTAAAACATCTCATGACAACAGTGTTTAGATTAAATCCGTAATACCAAAAGGGCAGCCGCGCAAAATTGCGGGGCTGCCCCAACTGTAAGGTATGCTCCGATATCTAGTCATAAAATTTCTAACACTTCTTATTCTGCTGTTTTTGGTTTCGATGGCTGTATTTTCGGTACTTTTTATTCTTCCCGGAGACCCGGCCCAGATTATATTGGGAATCAATGCCACGCCTGAAACGCTGGCCAACCTGCGAGCCGAGCTAGGTCTGGACCAACCGTTCACGACACAATATTTTCAATGGATTGGCAACCTGGTAACCGGCCGGGGCAACTGGTCCATCAACTATGATATGTCGGTATACGATCTGATCGTCAGCCGCTTGGCCGTCACCGCCCCCATGGCCTTGATGGCTATGTTTTTTGCAGTCATTCTCTCTTTTCCTTTAGGCATCTATGCGGCCCGCCATCAAAACCGGGCGGGCGATGTGACCGTCATGTTTTTTACGCAATTGGGCCTTGCCACACCGGAGTTTTGGCTGGGCATTTTGCTGATTCTGTTGATGTCGGTAAAGCTGGGCCTGTTTTCAGCCGGCGGTTTTCCGGGCTGGTCGGTCAGTTTTTGGGGTTCCTTGCAAGCACTACTGCTGCCGGCATTCGCTCTGGGTGTCATTCGCGCTTCCATCCTGACGCGGCTGACGCGCTCATCCATGCTGGAAGTATTAAGGGAAGATTATGTGCGCACCGCCAGGGCCAAAGGGCTCAAAGAACGCACCGTCATTTACGTTCACGCCCTGCGCAACGCCCTCATCCCGGTCTTGACCATACTGGGTCTGCAGCTAGGCCAGCTTCTGGCCGGGGCAATTATCATTGAAAATGTTTATTACCTGCCGGGGCTGGGACGGCTGGTTTTCCAGGCCATTGGTCAGCGGGACCTGCCGGTGGTCAGGGATGTCGTTTTATTTATGGCCATGGCGGTCGTGGTCGTTAATTTCATCGTCGATCTGGCTTATGCATCACTGGATCCACGCATAAGGCTGCAGTAGTTGCAGAAATTTCTTAACCATTTTAAAAATTGATGTATATGAAGCGCTTTTTCAGCAATAAAAATTTCACCGTCGGCTTTATCCTGTCATCCGTCGTTGTCGTCGTTGCCCTCGTCAGTCTGACCTGGACACCGTATGACGGCAACAAGATGAATGCACGGGTCCGCCTGCAAGGTCCATCCATGCAACATCCCCTGGGGACGGACCAATACGGTCGGGACACACTCTCCAGGGTAATGGTGGGTGCGGTGAATTCGATCATTGTGGGATTGGTAACAGTGGTCATCGGGTTGAGTATCGGGGTGATGTTGGGACTGGCCTCGGCCTATTACGGTAAACTGGTGGATGAATCCATCATGCGATTTTCAGATCTTTTATTCGGATTTCCGGCCGTTTTGACCGCCATCTTAATTACTTCTATTCTGGGGCCCTCCATCATCAACGCTATGCTGGCCATTGGCATTTTTTATATCCCGGTGTTTGCCCGCCTGACGCGGGCAGTGGCCATGACCATCTGGGAACGGGAGTTCATCGCTGCCGCCAGGGCCAGTGGTGTCAGCGAGTGGGCCATTACCTGGCGGCATGTGTTGCCGAATATTCTTTCGCCCTTGCTCATCCAGGGCACCATCCAATTTGCAGTCGCTATTTTAGCCGAAGCCGGGCTTAGCTATCTGGGGATGGGCACCCAGCCACCCCACGCATCCTGGGGACGGATGTTAAACGAAGCCCAGACCTTTATGTCCCTGAACGCCTGGATGGCGGTCTTTCCGGGTTTGGCCATCGCCTGGGCGGTGCTTGGATTCAATTTGCTGGGAGACGGGCTGCGGGATACATTGGATCCGAAGATGGTGAGGACGAGATAGCGGGTTTCGGGTTGCGGGTTACGGGTTGCGGGTTGCGGGTTGCGTGTTACGGGTTACGAGTTGCGGGTTACGTGTTAC
>CAMYLH010000789.1 GCA_947259065.1 uncultured Desulfobacterales bacterium | reverse complement strand
GCATTGGCCGTCAGGGCGATAATGGGACTTTTAAAACCGTTCTTTCGAAGAATCCCGGCTGCTGTGAATCCATCCATAACCGGCATTTGCACGTCCATGAGAATAACGTCAAAACCACCGACAGCGGCTTTTTCAACGCCCACTTGACCGTTTTCGGCTTCATCCACTGAAAGCCCTGCCTCTTCCAGCAATAATTTGACGAGTTCGCGGTTCTCTTCACCGTCATCCACCACAAGGATCCGAGCATGCGGAAACTGCCAGCGGCAACTCTCTGCAGTATCGATTTCCTGCTGAAGCTTATTCACCTCTTCCGGCTGCAGAAAGGCAACGCCATCCAGGTCTCCCGTAGTAAGGTAAACCCTAAAAATGCTGCCCTTGCCGATTTCACTTTTCACTTTGATGTCACCCCCCAGTGCCTGGGCAAACTTGCGGCTGATGGCAAGGCCAAGACCCGTTCCCCCGAACCGGCGCGTCACGGTGCTGTCTGCCTGGACAAAGGGATCGAAAATATTCTTCAAAGCCTCTTCAGACATGCCGATGCCCGTGTCGGTGATGTCGATCATCAACTGTGGACCGCTGCTTTTTTCCTTAAAGCGGCAGGTGACGGTAACACTTCCTGTTTCGGTAAATTTGATGGAGTTGCCGATCAGGTTGAAAGCGATCTGACGAAGGCGTCCCGGATCGGTTTCAATCTCTTTGGGAAGCGCGCCGACGGCTCTGAAGTCCAGTCCTATCCCTTTTTCATTGGCCTTGACCGTCAGCATCTGGAGAACCTCGTATATGATAGAGTAAGGCTCAACCTTGAGTTTTTCTACTTCGAGGCGGCCGGACTCGACTTTCGAGAGGTCCAGGATATCGTTAATCAGCTCGAGGAGGTTTTTGCCACTGGAATGAATGGTATTCAGGTACCGGAGACTTTCTGTTTCGTTCTTTACATACCCCCTTTTGAGGACTTCGGTGAATCCCAGGATCGCGTTCATGGGCGTGCGGATCTCATGGCTCATATTGGCAAGAAAGGAGCTTTTGGCCTTGTTGGCCTCTTCGGCTTCCAACTTGGAATTGATAAGCTCGACCTCTTTTTCTTCCAACTCGGTGATATCGTCAAAGCTGACGAGCACCCCAGCATACTTGCCGCCGTCTCCGAGCACGGGAGAACAATTTGTTTTAAACGTTCGGAACTCAGCCTTGGTCAGCTGCAAGCGGATGATGCTGTCCTTTTGCACTTTGCCATGATGCAGGGATTGAACCCACGGTCGTTGTGACTTCCCGATTTTTTCCCCTGCTGTGTCGATCCAGGGCAGCTCCCCGGCTCGGTAGCCGAGCAGGCCACTTGCCGATTTATCAATCATGGTCGAAAAGGCCTGATTGGCGAGGACGATTTGCTCCTTGCGATCGAGTATGAGAAGACCTTCGGCCATGGTGTCCAGTGCGGCCCGAACTCTGCCGGGTATCGCCTGGGAAGGATCTAGCTGGCGAAGCACTTTCCCGAGATAGAAGTAATAAACAATAAAGCCGGCCAGGCCCATAAACAGAACCATTTGAACCATCGGCATTTTGAGCACACCCCAGGCTCCCTCGCTTTTGAGCGGTTTAAAACGAAGCTCCAGTTGTCCCCATTTTTGGTCGCCGGCCCATATGGGGACCCTGACTTGTGAATCCTTTGAGTATTCACCTGTCATCTCCTCCCATCGGTCAGCGTGATCGCCGGTGGCAACCAAAAGACCTCCGCTCTCGTGACGCAGCGCCAGGGAAAGCAGGTTTTCGTTCCTGTCAGCCAAAAGCTTGAAGTCGTCTCTCAGACGTTGACTTTTTGTCGTCTTAACCAGTGCGGTGCTGTACACCGCAATGGTTTCTGCCAGCAGGGCATGACCTTCCCGGACGGCACTGTCCTTGTCGGGAACAATGTTGAGCAGAAAGGCCAGCATGACAAGGCTGGTCATGACGCCGACCAACCCCATGGTGATACGGGTTTTGGGGGTTAAAAATTTCATCGTTTTGCCGATTCTGGAGCCTTCTTTAATGATGGTTTCCAGGGATTCATCATCGTCATCATCATCGTCTTTTTTACCCACCAGAATAGCCAGGGGATCCGCCAGTTGCCATGCCGGCAACGAAGAAAGCACGGAAGCCAGGAGCGATCCGCCTTTGAGCATCCAAACGACATAGCCGGCAGACAGGCCCACCGTGGTTGCCATGGCAGACCCCAAGACGGTTTTGCCTAACAGAATTTCTTTGCCGATCTCCTCTTTTATGGCATCCAGGGAATTTCGCACAAGCTCATAGTCTGCCGAAGAAAGTGTAGTTATATTTAATTTTCCCAAAGCAGTTTTCAGCTCCCCAAGATTTTGGGCTTCGAGCAGCATCTTGAGTGACTGAGGAGACAACAGCGTGCTGCGGTCCAGCGTTTTGTCATCACTGTCCGAATTTGCCGGGTTGTGATCGGCGATGCCTGAAATGAAAGAAGGTTTGGCTGTGCTGGGGGCCTTGTAACTTTGAGGTTTTGCCACCGAGAATATATCGTCTGCATTAGCCGAAACATCAGTTTCATCGGCAAGATCATCGGTCGCCTCGGCCTCCTCCTCCACAACGTCTTCGTCGGTAACCGGTTCCGGTTCCGCTAGCGGTGGACTGGGCTCCGATGCGGCTGGCGGTGGAGCGGTTGTCAATACGGTGATAATCGAAGTAGCGATGCCGCTTTGTGAGGCCACCGAAACCCCGTTTTGCGAGGATTCGACATTAAAGCTACCATCAGCGGTGCTGCCCTCTGCCGGTGTATACCTCACCCCCGCCTGTCCCTGGGCAACGGAAATAAAGTCACCGTTATCCAGCCCGGTAACGCCATCGGCAAGATACAGGCTGCCGTTGCTGATGCCGGATATTTTGAAATGGCTGACCTCAGGGCCGTCACCTGCATTCCGATTGATGAAAATGAGTCCTGACTGGACTTCGGCAGTGGTAGACACATTCGTTACCTGGGGGGTGTCGCCGACCGGGGCAACCACGATCATCGCCGTACCGTCTGCGGTCCCGCTGTTGCCATCACTGATGGTGTAGGTAAAACTGTCTATACCACAGAAGTCGCCAGCAGGCGTGTACCCCAAAGTGCCGTCAGCATTGTCGACCAGCATGCCGTTGGCGGGTTGGCTAAATCCTGAAAGGGTCAGGGTGTCGCCGTCGATATCGAAATCG
>CAMYLH010000788.1 GCA_947259065.1 uncultured Desulfobacterales bacterium | reverse complement strand
TGCCGAGCCCCATGAAACATCCGGAGAACATCGACATGGTGGTCTTCAGGGAAAATACGGAAGATCTCTATGCCGGCATCGAATACCAGGCCGGCAGCCGTGAGGCCGAGAAACTCAGGGCTTTTTTAAACGAACAAATGGGCACCTCTTTGCCGGAGGAAACCGCGCTGGGTATCAAACCTATGAGCGCGAGAAATACCAAACGCCTGGTAGCGGCTGCTATTACCTATGCCATCGACCATGATCGTTCGACCGTTACGTTGATGCATAAAGGCAACATCATGAAATTTACCGAAGGTGCTTTTGCCAAATGGGGCTACGAAGTCGCCCGCGAAAAATTCGGCAATCATACCATCACTGAAAGAGAACTCTACGATGACCACCAGGGCAAATTACCCAAAGGAAAAGTATTAATCAAGGACCGCATTGCAGACATGCTGTTCCAGCAAGTCCTGCTTCGACCCGACGAATACGACGTGATTGCCACGCCCAACCTAAACGGTGACTATCTTTCGGATGCCCTGGCCGCCCAGGTGGGGGGTCTGGGCATGGCACCCGGTGCCAATATCGGCGACAACTGCGCAGTTTTTGAGGCCACCCACGGAACCGCACCCAAATACGCCGGTCTGGACAAGGTCAACCCGAGTTCCTTAATCCTGTCGGGGGCCATGATGCTCGACTATATGGATTGGCGCCAGTCCGCCGATTTGATCCGGCAGGCGCTTCAGGCCACCATTAAAGCAGGCATTGTAACCTACGACCTGGCCCGCCAGATCGAGGGCGCTAAGGAAGTAAAATGTTCGACGTTTGCCCAAAGCATCGTGGAACATATGGATTAGCTTCAGGTAACCGGTTTATTGAAACCTTGTTAATTGAGTTGTAAGAGATACAGATTGGTCTGCATTCCACATCTAAACTATGAGGAGCTAGCTGAAATGGAAACGTATTACAAACCGGAAGATCTGCCAAAGTTTGAAGAAATCGGCAAAGAAGCCCCGGAGCTGGCAAAGAAGTTTTTTGAATATTACAGCGCAGTTTTTGCCGAGGGCGATCTTAGCGAAAGAGAAAAAGCGCTCATTGCTTTAGCGGTGGCGCACGCCATCCAGTGCCCATACTGTATCGATGCTTACACTCAAGCCTGCCTGGAAAAGGGTTCCAACCTGGCGGAGATGACCGAGGCGGTTCACGTAGTGACGGCCATCAGAGGTGGTGCTTCCCTTGTGCACGGGATTCAGATGCGCAATCATGCTCAAAAGTTGTCCATTTGAAGATGCTATTAGAGAAGAGATCATGAATGTCGTAACTTTCAAATCAACCATGGCCAAACATAATCTCGAATTGGTCCGCAATGACTCGCATACACTGCAGCTTAATCTGGGTTTGCTCTGTAATCAGCTATGCCGGCACTGCCATTTGGATGCCGGACCGGGTCGCAGAGAAAACATGAATTTAGAGACTGTAGAAGCGGTCGTAAATTATGCCGAACGAAACGATTTTGAGACTATCGATATCACCGGCGGAGCACCTGAGCTGAATCCAAATCTTGGCTATTTAATAGAAAAAATTTCGCCGTTTACATCAATGATCATGATACGTTCCAACCTTTCCGCGCTGAAGGATAAGTTTGGCCATTTGATAGATGTGTTGAAATCTTACCGCGTGGTCATTGTGGCCTCGTTTCCCTCCATTAATATAACTCAGACCGATTCCCAGCGAGGGCAAGGAATTTTTAAGGAAAGTGTCGAGGTTTTAAAAAAGTTAAACGACTTCGGGTATGGATCAATGGATGCGGGTTTGGAACTTCATCTGGTATCCAATCCTACCGGGGCATATCTTCCCGCCACCCAGGAACAAGCTGAGAAAAGATTCCATCAGGTTCTGGAGAACAAGTGGGGCATTGTGTTTAATAACCTTTATAGCTTTGCCAATGCGCCGCTGGGAAGATTTCGTCGATGGCTGTTAAAATCAGGAAATTTTGAAAAATATATGGCAAAACTCTCAGATAGTTTCAACCCCTGTGCTGTAGAAGGGCTCATGTGCCGAACACTGGTATCCGTTTCATGGGATGGGTATCTCTACGATTGTGACTTTAACCTTGCAAGGGGACTACCCATGGGCGGGCTGAAAATTCACGTTTCTGAAATGAAGGGTCCCCCCAAAT
>CAMYLH010000787.1 GCA_947259065.1 uncultured Desulfobacterales bacterium | reverse complement strand
GGCATGCCGACAATTGGTCCAAAAAAATAAAGAGGAACGACATCAGATTTTGGAATCCTATATGGCGAATTAATAATAATAAGTGTTTTGATGGTAGTTAAATCGCTGTTTTCAGGCATTCAATATTGAGGGTTTCGTAAAAAGTCAAAATTCTCGAATTTTGTTGTCATAACCTATTGAAATTATTAAGTGCAGAACTTTGAAGTTGGCAATTTTCGGACTTTTTGCGAAATCATCAATCTTGACACATCTGTTTGATTTTTTTAATATTATTAATAATGTACGAAAAATTTTTCAACTTTCGGGAAAAGCCATTTAAACTGGTACCTAACCCGGCCTATCTCTTTTTGAGCAAAAGCCATGAGGAAACTCTGGCCCACCTGAACTATGCACTGGCTGAGGGAGACGGCTTTGTGGAAATCATCGGTGAGGTCGGAACCGGCAAAACCACCCTTTGCAGGGCCTTCCTTGAAGGCCTGGACTCGGACACTGTCGCAGCTTACATTTTCAACCCAAGGCTGGGTCCTAGACAACTTATCAGTGCCATTAATGATGAGTTGGGCATTAAGTATGATGCCAATAATACCAAGGATTTAATTGATAAACTAAACTCATTTCTGATACGCAAAAAGGCCCGCAATAAAAAGGTAATACTGCTCATCGATGAAGCCCAAAACCTGAGTCGAAATGTATTGGAACAATTAAGGTTACTGTCGAATCTGGAAACCAACCAGGAAAAACTGCTTCAGATTATTCTGGTCGGACAGCCTGAACTCAGCGAAATCATGGACTCTCACGAGCTAAGACAACTAAGTCAGCGAATTACGCTCAGATACCATCTCGTGCCACTTAACCGCAAAGAAACGGAAGCGTATATCCGGTACCGTATTAATATTGCGGCGCAAAATCCGGGAATCAAATTCAACCAATCCGCATTTCGCCGGATTTATAAATATTCCCGGGGGATTCCCCGGGTTATCAATATTGCTTGCGACCGGTCCCTGCTGACTGCCTTTGGCCTCAGCCGGCGTAAAATCACTGGAAGTATCGCCAGGGCTTCAATTAAGGAATTAATGGGTACTGGCACCACCACGAAATTTGCTCTTGCCGACTGGAAGAAGGCAGTTATCATTATTGCATTCTTGAGCTTCATATTGGCGGCTGCGATTTTTCACCAGCCTCTGACTATCGGAATCACCGGGATTATCAAACATCTGCAAAAACCTGAAATTGAGGGCTCTGCGATCGGAGAGCCGATCTCAAAAGGTGCTGATATCTCGCAAATATCAACGCAAAACCCGCCATCCGACCGACAGGAACCGGTGGTGAACAAACCGGTCCTCAATCAAAAAGAAACGTTGAAGCTGGCGGACTATCTGACGACCATGGATATTCAATCTTCACGGTACACCGCACTCAAGAATGCATTGGAATTGTGGCAAACACCGATTGAATTCAAACCCTATCTCAACAGTCTGGATGATGATCACGCCTTTTTCCGTCTGACGGCCAAGCCCAGCGGGATTTTCATTCATCGGGTCGAGACCAACTTGGATCTGCTGAAACGCTTGGACTTACCGGCCATTTTGGAGTTTTATCCGACGGACAGTGGAACACCCGGATATCTTACGCTCAGTCAAAAAGATGGTGATAAATTAAGCTTCGATGTTCCAAAGGAAAACAAGGTCGTAGAGACATACGAAGATGAGATCAATCTTTACTGGTCGGGAGTTGCCTACCTGCCGTGGAAAAATTTTCTTTCTATCTCGGGAACCTTACCGACAAGCACCAATAAAGATTCAATCATCACCCTTAAATTGTTATTGCATGATCTGGGCTACCAAAGTGTTGAACTGAACGACGATTACGATATCCGGACCCGTAATGCCATTGAAGAAATTCAAACCCAATACGGCATATTTGCGGATGGTTTCGTAGGGCCACTGACCAAAATCATTCTTTACAAATCTAAGGGTTTAAAAGCGTTAAAAAGAATTGAAGTGCAATCGCCGCGTTCTGAATCATTCTTCACGATGCCGAAGGCCATTGAAACGAAACAGGCGAGCAATTCAAAGGGAAGGCGGCGATGGTTTGTCCCCGGCTTAATTTCAATTTTTTTAATTCTGTTGGTCGTTGTTATTGCGGCAATCATCTTTTTAAACCGGCGACAGCCCATAATCACTAAAAAATTTCCAGCCGGAGCTCCAGGGGAACAAGGAGAAAATCCCACCTCGCTTTTGGAAAAATCAAACATTTTCAGAGCTAAAATTTCCCCAGGATCCACAAATCTGACCGAAAAACCCACAAAGAAAGCCCAATTGGCAAAAAATCAGCTGAAATCGGCTGTAACCGCCGGCAAACTAGAAGAAACACCTGCTAAAACGCGTCCGATAGTACCGGATGTGACGGCCGACCAGCAAAATTCAAAACAGACGTCTACCCAAAGCAGCGCTCAGCCGAGGGGCATGGCAACGCTTAAAAAGCCGCCGCAAAAAAGGTCCGCATCGAAGGATGCGGCGGCCTCTAATAAAACAGTCGTGGCCAAAAGTGTCCCCTCAGGCAGACCTGCGACAAGTGTCAAAAAATCGGACAAAGCCGCTAACTATGAACGAATCGCCGACTCCAAAATCAAACTACAGGCGCTGGCATGGTTCAGTGATTCCTCCAAGCGTATGGCGGTGATCAACAGCCATATCGTTCGCGAAGGAGGATCCGTGGAGGGTTATCAGGTAACTCAAATTCGTCGGCAGGATGTGGTCCTCAGCGACGGCAGAAAATTGTGGCGTTTGGAATTCGGACTGAAGCAATAGCCGCCGATATAGATTAAGATCTTAAAATTCACGTCAAGTTTTAAGATAAGAAGCGCTTTCCATGAAAAGGCAGAGCGAAGCGACATCCACAAATATTCAATCTGCAATCTTCAATTTTCAATTCTGGCCCGTCCGGGCTAGTTCGCCTCGCGCTCCTTTTTGTACAGGGGTGAGATTTCACGCAGCGTGGTGACGACCTTTTTTAACGATTTTAGAAATGCGGTTATATCCGCTTCGGTATTGTCGACACCGAAAGAAACCACCAGGGTTCCCTGGGCATCGGCATGACTTAGACCCAATGACAGTAACACGTGGGATGCTCTCAGCGAACCGGTGGCACAGGCGGATCGTGTTGATGCCGAGATACCATCATCATCCAGCATTAACACCACGCTTTCACCTTCAATATACTTGATGGAAACAGACACCAGGTTCGGCAGGCTGTACTGCCCATGGGTGTTAATGATGTATTCATCAATATAATCGGGTAATTCTTTGACGAATTTTTCTTTTAGCTTGGTTACATGAGCAAAATTCGAATCCATATCCCGTCGTGCAATCTCAGCGGCTTTGCCCATGCCGATGATGCCGATCAGATTCTCAGCGCCCGCGCGTTTATTGTTCTCCTGAACACCACCGTCCAATAGCGGAAAAATCCGGGTTCCACGGCGGATATACAGCCCGCCGACCCCGGTCGGCCCATAAAATGTATTGGAGGCAAAACTGAGCAAGTCAATGCCGAATTGTTGTACATCAAAGGGCATCACACCGACTGAATCGACGGCATCCGTGTGAAAAATGACGCTTCGATCTTGGCAAATCTGGGCGATCTCCTCAACCGGCTGAAGGGTTCCGGTTTCATTGTTGCTGTGCATGATCGAGACCAGAATAGTTTCAGCAGTGATGGCATCCACAACGTCTTGGGGATTCACCCGCCCGGTATCGTCCACCGACAGGGACGTTACGTTGAACCCCGCGGACTTTAGCCGTCTCAAACTGCGGATGACTGCATTATGCTCAATGTTAGAGGTGATAATGTGATTACCTTTGTCAGCGTTGGCCAGTGCCACACCTTTGATAGCATGATTTATGGATTCGGTGCCTCCGGATGTAAACACAATTTCTTTCGGCAGGGCGGCATTGATCAGTTTCGCTACTGATTCACGCGCCTGTTCCAGGGCTTCTGCAGCTTGCTCACCGGCTTGATGCTGACTGGAGGGATTGTGGTAATCTTTATTGATCGCCTCAATCATCGCTTTTTTAATTTCGGGTAAAAGCGGATTGGCTGAAATATGATCAAAATTAATGGATTTCATCGTCATCACCTGG
>CAMYLH010000786.1 GCA_947259065.1 uncultured Desulfobacterales bacterium | reverse complement strand
GCTATGAGCGGTAACAATATACGCCAGATGTAATGGATCTTGAATCCGTTTCAGTTCATCAATTGCCTCGTTTGGCACCTTAAGAGACAATGAGAAGATTTCCTGACTGAGATCGAGAAGACTCCGGTGAAGGGCAACCGTCTCGATATCACTTTCTGTGGTCTCCGGTATCAGATTTATTTTAGCTCTCAGATAATCCCCGCCCGGAATCCACTCCCGAATGCGGAATCGCTTTAGACCATGGACAATCAACAATACGGTATTGTCAGGTGCCCGAGTGACATATAGCAACTGAACCACCGTTCCGGTTTCATACACCTCACCTGGCAGCGGCACTTCGTCTGCCTGACTTTGGGCACCAACAATGCCGATTAAGCGAGTCCCTTTCATTGCTGCTTCTATCAGTCTTGATGCATGTGCGGGACTTGCAAGCGACATATTTAGCGTTGGAAATGCCACCTGGTTTTTTAACGGTAAAACCGGAATCTCTTCAGGAATGCTGTTTTGATCTATCTTGACAACAGCTTTATCGTCCGGGGAAACGGAGTCTAGTTTCATTTTATTATCTCCATGCCTGATATAATGACTGTTTCTAAAAAATACCTAAACACGCATTAGGTTCAATTTAACATAATTAGACACATATTAAACAACTTTGCAAACTTGTCAAAAAGATATTTTCTCAACGAACCCGAAATAAAATAGATTATATATTTATTTTAATAAGTTATGTAAAAAAGCTCATGGCTCGAAAAAAGTGATTTCCATCAGTACTAACAAATTTTAGACAAAAATCATATTGCCCTATAATTCTTGACGCAATAAACCCAGGAATTATATTCAGAAATTTTCGCTGATGTGTGTGCTTTGTGGGAAATACTTAGAAGCTATCAGGGAAGAGCAGATGCCACTTCGAGTGGAAATGGCATCATTTGACTGCATAACTGCTCGCCAAATCAGCGGCCACCAGCAGAGCTGGGGGTATGAGGATGGCCCCTGGAAGGGGCCGGGGCCACCTCTGCTGGTGGCCGCTGATTTTTTAAAAAGAATTACGGAAGAACCCTTTAAATCCTCACCGGCAAAGCCGGTGGGTTATGAATTGAGTCAACCGCAAAAACTTGAGCAGTCAAGGATTTATTTGCGATACAAATCGTCATTCCTGCGAAGGCAGGAATCCAGAAAATTTGGTGCCGAGTGAACTGAATGCCCGCCTTCGCGGGTAAGACGAATTAATCACCCCGACCGACCCCTCGATTACTTCACAGCGTCGTAGTGTATCACCGCTGCGGGTTCGAGAATTCGGAAGGTGAACGATTCGGTGTAATAAAGCTTTACCTTGTCGGAACTGTGCGACTCGTAGCCGACCGCCATATCCTGTCCGAGTATGATTTCCATATCGCCACCGCGCTGCGATAGCATGAAGGCTTCATTTTCGTGTTTGCCTACCAGATAAGGACTTAAGACAACCTGGCCGCCCAGAATATTTTCCGCCTGCATCTTTACCGGGTAGCCTTGCAAGTGCGCCGACATCAGGCTCCAAAGCTTCGGTCCAACGACAAACGCGTAAGGGCCTTCGACAGCGCGCCCGGTAAAAGCGGTAATACCTTCGGCGATAGCCTCCAGCAATTGTTCGGGTTTGGAGCCCATCGTGAGGCATTCGCCCCCGGTGCAGAGCGCCAATCCCCTGATATTGGCCTCGGGCAAGCCGTGGTAGATAACTTTTTCCTCGAATAAAGCGATTTTTCGTGCGGCATCTTCCAAATTGGCAAGGTCAACATCTTTAGCGCCGCGAACCACGTTATCCAATTCAATCACGTCCAGATCAAATGGTATTCGGGTTTCGACAAGATGATGAACTTTATGGATACCATAGGTTACATCTTTTTTGGGTTGCTTTTTGGGAAATTCCAAACGACCTTCGGGAACACCCGGAAAATCGGTTCCCATCGGACCGGTGACATCGATCACCTTCCGGGCCGATAGGATCGCTTTTAAACTGCGGATAGCCTGCGCGTCAATTTCCATCCAGGCTTCGGCGGGAATCGGTGCCAATTCTCTTTTTAAAATATCCATGTTAGCTCCTTTCACTGGCGGCAAGTCAAATAAATTTTAATTCAGTTCAAGCTTTCAAACTTCCGATGCCGAGGCCCTGAGCAGTGGTCGA
>CAMYLH010000785.1 GCA_947259065.1 uncultured Desulfobacterales bacterium | reverse complement strand
TATCGATGGATTTTTTTTAAAAAGCTGGTATGAACCGAAACTGGCGGATATGTTTGATGAAATCATTTTAAATACTGAAAAGTTGATTGGTTGACGGATTGTTCGGGTTGATAAGGAAAAAGTCAGAAGTTGCTTTGCAATCACGATTAAGAGGAGAAAAACTATGGACATCACCGAATCATTTTTTTCTCAACCCTTCTTTTTAACATCCTGAATAGTATATTTGGCAGCCGTGCGAAAATTTGTGCTAATTCGGGTAACGTCAGCAGTCGTGATTTATATACTTTTTGGAGGATCAGCCGAATCTGGTGAAAGTCGTAAAAGCAGGATCTGATCCTGTTTCGAATCTGCTTTAAGGCCTTGCGGTTATAACGGTCGGAATATACGGCGCCACCGATGCGATTATAGAAATATCCGGCAGTATTTTCGACCACCTCTTTCAATGGAGAAAATTTCTCAATCCTAAGCTTCTGGAAACTGATCGTCTCAAGCTTCAACTCTTTAGCAAACTTGGCAATATAAACCATCTCCTCTTCTTTTTCCCCGATATTGCCGTATATAAAGTACCCATGGATATAGAAATTATAATTGTTTAAAGTTTTAAATGCATCCCTTACCTGCTGCTGAGTAATGCCCTTGTCGAGTTGTTTCAAAATTTTATCGTGAGGTGATTCTATACCGATAAGAAAAAGCTTGAACCCCGCTTTTTCAGCCTTTTCCAAAAGGTCTGGGTTTTTGGCAATTTCGATTCGGGTCTGGACGCAAAATCTTTTCTTAATTCTGTTTGCTAAAATCAGGTCGCATAGCTTTTTACTTCTTTTTGGATTGGTAGAGAAATTGTCGTCGCTGAACATGACGACGTCGGCAGAAATGGTATTTAGCTCTTCAATGACTGAGTCAAGCGGCCTTTCTGCATATTTTCTTTTTTGACCGAGTGGATTTAAGCTGCAGGTGCAAAATTTGCAGTTGTATGGGCACCCTCGGGAAGTGAGTACTGTATCGAAGGTTAAGTTTGTGATCTGAACACCGTTCTGTATCCAATGATAATCTTGCCTTCTGAGTGATCGGTCCGGGAAAGCAACCGCCGAAATATCCGGCAGAGGCCTTGGTTTGTTATGAATCATGGTTCCGTTTTTCCGGTATGACAGCCCGGGTATATCGCCATAAGGCAAGCCTGAAACCACTTCCCTGATTGTCTCTTCCCCTTCGCCTCTCACAATAAGGTCGACATTCGGGCATTTCTCAAAAAGATATTCAACCTCTTCAGTGGCTTTATATCCTCCGAGCACAGTGGTGACTTCATCCGGCAGCTTGCGGATGAGTTTGCAAATTGAGTTGAACTGGGAATTCCAGGTAATACTGATACATAGCAGGTCTATTTCGTTCTTGATAAAGCCAGATAGTTTTTCAACATTCTGATATTCATTTTCGTATCTCAGATCGAGAAGCGTTACCTTACCGACCAGGTCTTTCATATTGGTGGCTATGTATTCCAGACCCGTGGGCGGGAAAACTCCCATTGTTGCTGTGGTATCTTTGAAATACGGGTATAGGGCAAGGACATGATTATACTTCATTAATTCGCTCCAGTTTTGTCATAGGAAATTGGGATGTTTAATCCGCCTGCGGCAGACGAGGGTTTAATTCCCCGCCCCTTGGGGCGACTAAAATTTTCCGATTGATATCCCGTTGCTTGCAGCGGGGTAGTTCATTCAGGAAATATCTTAATTCTGGAATTGTGTCAATTGAAGATCATAACACCCTAACCCCGATGAATCGGAAATGTTGGAAGTGAACTAAAATTTAAAAATTATCATCAATTGACATCAAATAAAGATAATGGCATGTGGGCTAAGTCATATTTAATCTTAAGAGAGGGAATACGCCATGAAGAACACTTTAAAGCCCGGCCTGACCCATACGTTTCAATTTATAATTCCGGAAAGTAAAACTGTGCCATACCTTTATCCGGAATCGCCTGAATTTCAGGAAATGCCAAAAGTTCTGGCGACCGGGTTTATGGTGGGCCTGTTTGAATGGACGTGTATCCAAGCCGTCAATCCTCATATTGATTGGCCCCGGGAGCAAAATTCAATGCCAAGATGGACGCCAAATTAAATGCGCAATGACCCCTCCAGAGTGATTTATGCAGAGGTATTTCTGA
>CAMYLH010000784.1 GCA_947259065.1 uncultured Desulfobacterales bacterium | reverse complement strand
GAGGCACTTCGGGGCTTGATGAAATAATATCACCTGTCTTTAAGTTGTAGTAAATGTCTTGCTTCCTTGGGAGTAAAGTGACCTTTTCCGATAGTCCCAGCAATGGAGTCAATCCTTTTAACCAAGTCAAAATTCGTCGATAGACGTGTTCTTTCTTCATCAAACCAAATGTTGTCTTCTAGACCGACTCTCACGCCACCTCCGCATACAACTGACAATACGTTCATTTGAAGCTGGGCGTTTCCACCTCCGCATCAATTTTTTGCAAGACGACCCAATATATTTTCCAATAATATTAATTGGCTATATCAGTTGAAAGATAAGGTTAGCAGTACTAATTCATAGAAAGATATATGAAAATAGCTTTCAATATGCCGAATTCTTAAACAAACCCCCTAATTTTATGAAATAAATTTCCTAAAAGCTTTTTTGTGACCTTCCCTTGGATGATAGCTAAGAGTTTGAAATTAATGGTGAATAATCATTTCGTGCATTTTTGCATGATTTTTGCTCTCTACCGACCGAAAGTAAAAGCCAAACCTAATCGCAAGATAGGGACGGAAAGCTACGGGTCCACGACAATTGTGGACAGCCGGGTTGCCTTCAGATTTAAGCACGGAGGTAAACATGAGAGTATCGCCGGTAGCTTTAGATTCTTGTGGATCTTGTAACTTTCAACCCTTAGTTAATCTTCTCAGACCGGATGAGCCTACGGTATTTGATGTTATTAACGGCGAGTCCATAGACAAACCCAATCCTGCCACATTTTTGTTCAACTCTATCAATAACCTGAATCAGAGCGCTTATGGACCTAAAGATAGGATCACTAGAAATCCAGAATTTGTCAATTTATGGCTTCAATACCCGAATAAAATTATCAGAGACCTTGCCATGACAATTGTTCATCCCAGCGATTCTGACGATATTAAAATGGAGAAAATCCAGCGTTGGGTAGTTGAAAATATTGATTATATGACCGATGAAGAACAATACGGCTACGAGGAATTATGGGTACCCCCTGTAATGCTTTTAAAGACAAAAAAAGGAGACTGCGAGGACGGGGCATTTCTGATTATGAGTCTGGGGCTAAACGCCGGCGTTGATCCCGAACGACTGCGAATGTACGGTGGTTACGTAAATGCCGGTCCGGGAGCTGCTTCCGGTGGCCATGGCTGGGTTGCCTATCGTCGCGAATCCGATGAAGAATGGGTCGCTGTGGATTTTTCGTACTATCCGGATCTCAGACCGATGGATGATAGAACGCCCCTTAAGGATAATCAAAAATATGTGGACGACTATTTTTTTATCACGAATCAATATATCGTGATTACAGAAAACACCAATCGTATCAGAGATCCGGAAGTTTATTATTCAGATGGTCGTGTTATTCCGAATGTCTTGTTTCCCAATGGATCTCTGCTAAGCTGGTATGCTTAATTTGCTCTTATGTATGTATTTCTACTTTAAAATAACGATGGCGGTATACTACCTATCCCCCAAGTAATGCCATCGTCTGTGTGGTCATGCTTAAACCCTTCTATTGCCGGTACTGCCGTAAGTGCTGAGTGGTATGGATATTCACCGAGAATAGCCGACCGCCAAAACGCGAAATCTAATAAAAGGATACCTCCGCGGTTCCCAGGGTTCCAAAATCGGCAACGATGTGGTCGCCGGGTTCTGCAAGATAGATATCCGTGCAGACGCCGGTGCTTACCAGATCGCCTGCCTTTAGCGCCTTGCCCTGTTCGCACAGGGTATTGGCCAGCCAAACCAGGGAGTTCAGGGGATGGCCAAGAACCGCCGCGCCTGAGCCGCTGAGTTTCTCCGCACCGTTGACTCTGAGACGGACTTCGTGGGAGGCAAGGTCGATGTGGCGCCACGCCTCCGTGGCCTTTCCCCGGATCCAACCGCTGTTGCACCCGTTGTCCGAAATGAGGGAAGGGAGGGGCACCTTCGTCCAGACGGTATACCGGGTGTCCACGAGTTCGATGGACGGTAGGATGGCCGCCACCGCGTCGGCCACGGATTCCCCGTCGTAAGGGGCCCCATCTCGTGGCAGATCCATGGCCAGTTGAAACGAAAATTCCGCTTCGATGAGCCGCATGGAAAAATCCTGGGCGTTGACCCGGGCCGGGCTTTGATACACAAAGGGCGAGAGAAGCCGTCC
>CAMYLH010000783.1 GCA_947259065.1 uncultured Desulfobacterales bacterium | reverse complement strand
TATTCAAATCTCCCTACAACTTCGTGAGCGTCGAGCGCGGCAATGAAGTGATTCTCAGTTACGACGCGGGAACACTTAAAATCAGACGCGTCGGGGTAAATGTTGATCGGATTCAGGCACTGCAGATTTACGAAAAGCTTTTTGGTGCGGACACTATGGAATTGTGTCATGTTGATTACAGTTTCAAGCCGATCAAGCCGATTGTCACCATGGAACGGCCGATCCTGGAACAGGCGCTGTTATCCACCCATATCCCCCTGTTCTATGGCGCCATGCCCAATCTCGGCCTCTACAGTCAACCCGACGGTCCCTTCCCGAATCCTGCTGAATTGCTACCGCAGGGAAAAATCAAGGAGGCCCAGGATTCCTATGAAGCCACCGTCGACGCCGCAGTCAATGATATTTTGTATGTGTCCAAAGGCATGCATGAATCCGGGGCTGACGGCATCAACCTGGACACGGTGGGTGCCGCCGGAGACGCCGACTTCCAGGCCTCATTGATGGCCACCGAAAAACTCAGGGAGACATATCCGGATATTTGCATAGAACTCGGCATGGCCGGTGAATTTATCCTGGGAATGCACGCCGAACTGGAATATGACGGCGTGCGCCTGGCCGGTTTGTATCCCCACGATCAGGTGAAGCTGGCACAAAAAGCCGGGGTAACCATCTTTGGCCCGGTGGTCAATACCAACACATCGGAGTCTTGTCCCTGGAATCTTTCCCGCGCGATTACCTTCATGAAAGAATGCAGCCGGGTCGCAACCATTCCCATCCACGTGAACATGGGCATGGGTGTCGGCTCCGTGACGGTAACCGATCATCCTCCCACGGATATCGTTTCGCGGGCATCCAAAGCTATGGTCGAAATCTGTCGCCTGGACGGGTTGTAGGTTGGCGTGGGTGATCCGCTTGGCCGCGTGCAAATGGCCCGCGGCATGCGAATTCAGGAAGCGAGGAGGTACGTGGCAGACAAGCTCGGGATAGCGGTCTTGGAATTGACGGATCCCGTAATCATGGCCGAGGTGCGTGAAGACCTTCAAATCGGTGCTGTAACACCGCTTCCAGGGTGTGCGAAAGGTATTGAGGCAAAGTTTCGGATTGCTGAGGTACTGGGAATCGATATTAACTGCGTCCAGCGTTTCAAAGATAAAATTTGGAGGTAGACATGAGTAAAGAACTTCCCGGACACGCCCAAGTCGTCATTGTCGGAGGCGGCATCGTCGGCTGCAGCGTGGCTTACCATTTAACCAAGCTCGGTTGGACGGATGTTCTGCTACTTGAGAGAAAAGAGCTTGCTTCCGGAACAACCTGGGCTGCCGCCGGGTTGCTGGCCCAACTGCGGCAAAATCAGGAGATGACCAATCTGGCCAAATATACCGTTGATCTTTATGAAGGGATGTAGACAGAAACCGGGGAAGCGACCGGGTTCAGAAGAAACGGCGCCGTGGCCGTTTGCCAGACGGAGGATCGCCGCTTCGAATTGCTGCGCGGTGCCGCCATAGCCCGTGCTTTCGGCATTGAAATGCATGAGGTCAGCACCCAAGAAGCCGGCGAGTTGGTCCCCGGTATGAGAACGGATGATCTCGTCTCCGCATTTTACCTTCCGGGAGATGGCATTACCAGTCCGATTGAGACCACCCGCGCCTTGGCCAAAGGGGCTAAAATGCGCGGCGCTAAAATTTTTGAAAATGTTAAAGTCACCGGGATTAAATCGAAAACAGCCGCTGTCTGCGGTGTCAGCACCGACCAGGGTGATGTCACCTGCGAATATGGGGTCAATTGCGCCGGAATGTGGGGCCGCCAGGTCGGCCAGATGGTCAATGTGAGTGTACCGCTGCATGCCGCCGAACACATGCATGCCGTAACGCTGCCGATCGAAGGGCTAAAAAAGCATTTACCGACGGTGCGCGATTTTGACGGCGTCACCTATTTTAAGTCCGAATCCGACGGTATCCTTATGGGAGGCTTTGAGAAGGTGTCTAAACCCTGGGGGATGAAAGGCATCCCTGAGAACTTCATGTATAAAGAGCTTCAGGAAGACTGGGATCAGTTCCAGGTTTTCATGGATTGCGGTCTGAAACGGTTTCCGGCCCTCGAAACCGCCCAGATCCGCCATCTGTCGGTGGTGCCGGAAAGCTTTACCCCCGACACGGCCTTTATGGTTGGAGAAGCCCCGGGGGTTAAGAACTTTTTCGTGGCATGCGGCATGAATTCCGTCGGGATTCAAAGTGCCGGTGGCGTCGGCCGGGCGTTGGCTCACTGGATTGATCAGGGGCATCCGGAAGAGCAATTGTGGCCGGTCGATGTGCGGCGCTATTTTCCCTGGCAGCGGAATGCCCGCTATTTGCAGGACCGCATTGTAGAGTCCGTCGGAGTGCTCTATCATCATCACTATCCCAACCGTCAGTTGACGTCGGCCCGGGGTATCATTCGATCTCCCATCCACGATCGCCTGGCAGCGCACCGGGCTGCTTTCAGCCAGAATTCGGGCTGGGAACGCGCCGACTGGTTTGCCCCCGAAGGTGTCGAGCCGGTTCACAAATACAGCTGGCGCCGGCCCAACTGGTTCGAGTACCAGGGCCAAGAACATATGGCCGTGCGCGATGGCGTCGGTCTTTATGATCTGACATCGATGGGTAAATTCCTGGTTCAGGGCCGTGATGCCGAAACCGTCCTGCAGTATTTTTGCGCCAATGATGTGGCGGTGCCCGCAGGCAAGATCGTGTATACACCGGTTTTAAACGAGGCCGGCGGATTTGAAACCGACATCACCGTGACGCGCTTTTCCGATGACACTTTTTTTATCGTGACAGCAGCGGCGACGGTGGTACACGATTATGATTACTTCAAGCGCCGGATTCCTGAGGATGCTCAAGCCGTGATCACCGATGTGACCCATGGCTATGCCATGCTGGCAGTCATGGGACCCAAATCCAGAGACCTGCTTGGTAAGCTGACCGACGCCGACCTTTCCAATGAGGCCTTCCCATACGGCACTGCCGAAGAAATCGATGTGGCCTATGCCCGGCCGTGGGCAATAAGAATGTCTTACGTCGGCGAGTTGGGCTGGGAACTTTATATC
>CAMYLH010000782.1 GCA_947259065.1 uncultured Desulfobacterales bacterium | reverse complement strand
CCAACGCGCAATCTCTTCGGACTGCATGGTTCGAATTTTCTGGCTCTGTTTATTCATTTGCACCAGTCGTTGGGCGTAAAACAGCGCATCATTGGCCATTTCCTGCATCTTGGCTTTTTCGTATGGATTTTGCGTGATAAAGGCATCGGTGTTTTTTAATTTCTGCTGGGCGATGGACAGTGAATGGGGCGCATATTTGCGGGCACCGTCATTTTCCGCCTGGGCCAGCAGCTTGCGAACTTCACCGATGGTCTGGTCTTTGATAGCCCGCAGCTCGAGTGCGCGGAAGTCCTTGCTTACGCTATCCCGTTCACGCTGGGCCAGCCGCAGGTTGTTTTCTTCGATGGCCTTGGTGAGCAACAGAAAATCATTTTCCACCCCCGCATAGTCATTTATTTTGGTTGCACCGGCAGCACGGGCCATTTCGCGACTCTTAATCACTTCGGGCAGGGTGGTCCGGGCGACCCGGGCCATTTCCTCTGCGGTCTTTAGCTGCGCGCGTCCTTCGGCAACTTTTTCCATGATCTCCGAAATTTCATCGCCCTTGGCCAAAGCCTTCTTGGCTTTCGCCAATGACGTTTCGGCCTTGGAAAACCGATACGGGGACAGGACATTGAGTTGGTTCTTGCGGGCAGTAGCGATTTCGCCGCCAAAATCATTGACTACGTCCGTGGGATTGGCCGATCTGGGAATCGGCTGCACGCCGGGTGTTGTTCCCGCGCAGGCCACCAATAGAAAAATAGTGATGCCGATAGTCGCTCTACTGGACATTTTACCGTAGAAATTTTGCATTTTTTTCCTCCCTTTTTTGACATACGTTTGTTCATGTTTTTGTATTGAAATGACAGGCTGGCTGACAAATGCCAACGAGAACTTCGGATTCAGAATAACAGTTCTTTTTTAAATCTCCTGAATGTTCCCCTAAGCGGTTTTTTTAGCTGGCTTTGAATTTGCTTGATGACGCTTCTCGGCGGCTGTTTCCACTTTGTTCTATGGTTAACACAGCAAAGCGTGTGCCACCTTGAAGCAGATTCGGCGGGTTAATTCCCTATTGGGGTAATAATTATACCACCGGACTGCATATTTAGGATAAATATCAAAGAGTTTGCGCATCGAACTGCTTTTTCTACCATCTAATTAAATGTTGGCTGACTGTTTATGCTGGATTAAAAATGAGAGATGATAGACATTTAAAACAAGATAAATTAGTTCTTCTTTTTTATTGTGATCAGAACCAGGAGTTCCATTACCGATTTGTCTGTGACCGTAAGAGTCGTAAAAGATACCGCTGAGCTAACAAATCGGAATTAACCATCCCAAGTACGGCTCCGTCTTCCACGACCGGCATCGCTGAAATTTGGTTTTGCTCCAGGTCGGTCACAACATCCAGGATACCGCAGGTGGGGGTTGCCGAAATCACCGCTTGTGTCATAATTTTTTCCACCTTTTCTTCACAAACGCCTGC
Source organism: uncultured Desulfobacterales bacterium (assembly GCA_947259065.1). Classification (GTDB taxonomy): domain Bacteria; phylum Desulfobacterota; class Desulfobacteria; order Desulfobacterales; family JAFDCJ01; genus JAFDCJ01. The sequence goes on along the minus strand of CAMYLH010000782.1, from coordinate 708 downwards.
AGCCATGGCCTGGGTAATGTCCCAGGTGGTCAATACGCCTGCAAGTTTGCCGTCCGTGGAAAGCACGGCAATGATGCTGCTTTGTGTTTTTACGATCAGCGCGGCGGCTTCCTGAAGATTGGCTTTGATGTTGATGGTGGGCATCGGATCCATAATATCCCTGGCCGTGCGTTCGCTTTCTTTGGCCGTGAGGCGATGGAGACTGATGCCCTCTGCGGCCTGGCCGGGCAGCATGTCCGGGTTGGAGGCCAGCAGATCGACCAATTCCGTCATATTGCGTCTGATCGTCTTGTCCCTGTACTCTATCCCGGCTTCCAAACGTTTTTCAGATAATTTGGATAACTCTGTCTGATTCTCTAATAGCCAGGCCTCGACCTGCGTCCGGTTGCCGAGTATTTCTGCGGGAATCTGAAGCTGCGCAGGCGTTGGAATAATGTGTTCCTGGGCGGCAAAAATGACACCGCCTGAGTTTACCAAATAGTCATTGGCGATCATTACTCCTTTCTGGCGATAAACAACCTGTTCCATGCGGGTGCGCGCTGCTTTGCGATTCGGATCCGGCGAATAGGTATTCGCCCCCTCGATAACTACCGACCAGTTTCCCATTTCATCTATGTTCATTGAACAGTCTTCTGAGGGCAGCACACCCAGGTAATTAAACACAGGAGAGGCGGGTATAAAACAGAAAGCCGATTCCCGCAACAGGTT
>CAMYLH010000781.1 GCA_947259065.1 uncultured Desulfobacterales bacterium | reverse complement strand
TATTCCGCTCATTCACCACAACCTGTGCCCGCTGTCCTTCATGGATGTACCGGAAGACCTTTATATCAACGGACTTCTGGGTGTTTACGAACTGAACCGTATTGAACTGATAAGGGACGTATTTGTATGGACCTATGAACGGTCGTGCAATCGTTATCAGGTAATACGGCATTCTTTGGGGGAGCCCGATACATTTCGGCTGCGCTACCGGCAAGCCTTGATCGATTGCGTGGGTGAGGCAATCCGGCAGGTTGGCCGGGGGAATGCTGTTGATACAGGAGAAGTCCTTTTGCGGTTAGCCAAGGACCTGGTGCCGGAAAATGATCGTGAACACTTTCTCAAGATCGCTAAAGATGAAATAGCCGCATTGCACGAGGGAAACTTCGCCCGCTATCGCCTTCGCCCCGCTGAATTCAACGACTGGCAAAAACGAAAGAAATAGTGGCCACCTAAATCAGACATATCACAGGTTTTTGAGATGGAGGATATTTCGAGCTGAGCAAACAATTTTAAAATTCTGCGGTCGATTGATTTTATTGATCTGCCTGTAATGACAAGCAGTTGTGCTGCCTGTATGTCTGAGCAAGTCGTAAAAAATGAGCCAAAATTCTTGTAATTAACTCCATTCATAAGCCGCCGGCATTGTTTAGCTTTCCATCAATGAGCCGTGATCACCCGGTAACGGTAGAACCTTTTAAATTCTCACCGGCAGAGCCGGTGGCTTATGAAGGGAGTGAACAATACTTGCATGCTTGATACTCAGGAAAAGCGTAAATTCCGTGTCTGAACATATCATCTGAGGCACTCCTGAAACTGTTTGGTTTGCGAATAAAATTCATAAGTTTCCAAAATTGCCATTAAAAAAGGGAAGCTGCTAAAGCTTCCCTTTTTTTGTTTATATATTCAATAATTACTTAAAAATTCCTGCCTGCATACTCATTGTACGCCATGGCCACCGTACGGTAAACCAGATGAGATAGCTTCGAAAACGGCAGGTAGACGATCATGCTGAAAACCAGCATGAGATGAATGTAATACAGCGCGTAACAAATAAAGGCCCATCCGGCAAGTCTGGTCAGCTCGGTCGCCATGCCGGTGACGCCCAATCCAAAAGCGAGATAAACGAGATACCAATCCCAGTAGCCGGATACCTGATCTTCCTTGGCCTTGCGGTTTTTGATCAAAAGGATGGTTCCAACGATAATGGCAATACCACTCAGATTGGCCAGCCACTTGATCGGATTCAGCTGGGACCAGGGGCCGTGCAAGGGACCGTCGGGCAGCAAATAAGAACCATAGAGCACAACAAAAATAATACTGGTCACGATAAAACACCCGATAAATCCATACATCGTCAACTGGTGGGCGACTTCACGTTCCTTATTCTCGGTGCAGTCTGAAAATTTGCTGTGTTTCAGCACCGTCGGAATAATTTTTACAAGAGATATGATGAATCCGACGGGCTCAATTTTCTCTTTATTGGTTTTTCCCTCCGCCACTGCATTTTGATGAATATCGCCGATGAAGCGTTTGAGGCCCAGGGCAAACACTGCGACCATAAAAATGGCGCTCGGGACCATAATCATATCCACCAGCCAGGTGGAAATAAATTTGTAATGTTTGATGCCTTCACTGGTATCCGGTGTAAAATCCAGCAATCCGGTAATCAGCCCTACCACCAGAAACAAGACGGCCGGAATCGCCAGCAAGATCGGCAGCTTTTTGGGATCCTTTAAAGCTTTGGCCAAGGCTTTCGGCAGGGCGTATTCCGATATCGTGTATGAACGCACGGCCGCCAGCACATCGCCCGGCTTGGCCTCCCGCGGGCACTTGGTGGAACAATCGCCGCAATTGTGGCACAGCCAGATGTCGGAATTTCCCACAAGCTTGTCTTTCAGACCCCAAGACGCGGCGATCATCTCCTTGCGGGGAAAGGGTTTGGTGTCCGGAGAAATCGGACAGGCCACCGAGCAGGTGGCGCACTGGTAGCATTTTTTTAAGTCTTCACCGCCCAGTGCCCCCACTTCCTTGATAAAATCCAAATCAGGATCGATAAGGTATGCTTCCGTCATATTACTACCTCCTATATAATTGAAGAATGACTATTGACTATTGAAAAAAACGATTTCTTTTAGATTGTCATTCATCACCCGTCATTTGTCATTCGTCATTC
>CAMYLH010000780.1 GCA_947259065.1 uncultured Desulfobacterales bacterium | reverse complement strand
CTCGTTCGGATTATGTTTCAGTCGCTTGCCTGGTTCAACAGCGCCATCGATGATGGATCCAGGTCGAGTGTCGTTGCCTGGATCAATTGGTTTAGTTGCTCAAGATTAGTGGCGCTGGCAATCGGGGCCGTGATGGTCGGCTGCGCGATCAACCAGGCAAGCGCTGCTTGCGCCGGCGTCATGTGATGTTGTTGCGCGACCCTGCCCAGGGCCTTAAGGATCCGGTATCCCCGTTCGTTCAGATATTTTTTAACAATATCGGCACGGGCCCTGTCTGCCAGGTCGGCCTCCGAGCGGTACTTGCCAGTGAGAAAACCGCTGGCCAACGAAAAGTAGCTGATGACTGCCAATCCTTTTTCCCGGCAGAGCGGTTCGAGATCCTTTTCGTAGTCGGCGCGATCATACAGATTGAATAAAGGCTGGAGGCTCTGATAGCGGGGATAGCCGTATTGTTCACTGACCTGTAACGCTTCGGCCAGTCGCTTCGCGCTGAAGTTCGATGCGCCGATGGCCCTGACTTTCCCGTCCTGGATCAACCGATCAAAGGCATCCAAGGTTTCTTCCAGCGGGGTCTGCGTATCGTCCTCGTGGGACTGGTACAAATCAATGTAATCCGTTTGCAGTCGCCGGAGCGATTCCTCCACCGCCTGAAAAATGTAAGATCGAGAGAGTCCTTTTTTGTCCGGTCCCATTTCTTTTCCGACCTTGGTCGCGATAATGACCGATTGCCGCTTGCCGCTGCGCTTCAGCCATTTGCCGATGATGGTTTCCGATTCGCCGCCTTCGAGACCTTGAACCCAGCGGGCATATACATCCGCCGTATCAATCAGATTAAACCCTTTTGCGACAAAGGCATCGAGCAATCTGAATGACATTGTCTCGTCCGCGGTCCAGCCGAAGACATTACCGCCGAATGCCAGGGGAGAAACCTCCAATCCGGAATCGCCGAGCTTGCGCTTTTTCATGTGCTCTGTCCTTTCTATAGTTATTCTGTATTCCAAATAACGTCTATTGAAATAGTTTTAAACACTGATCAAGGTTTGATCCTGTTTACGAATGCTGGACTAGACAGAACTCGTTGCCGTCTGGGTCGGCCATTACCGCCCACGTGATTCCGTACTCGCTGAATTCGTCGAGCTTGGTTCCGCCGAGGTCCACTACACGCCGAACCGCCGCCTCTAAATCTGTGACATCCAGGTCGATGTGGGCCCGGTTCTTGTGCTTGTGTTGCTCCGGTACCTTTTGAAGCAACAGAGAGGGTGGGTCGTCGTCGCCTCCGATCCGGCAGTACTTGTCGGCCTTGAACGAGATATCCTTCCCGAGTACTTCTGACCAGAATCCGACACAGCTTTCCAGGTCATTCACGTCGAGCACGATAGCGTGCACTGTTCCGACTGGTTCCGATGCTCCTGTGTCTCTTGTCACGACACTTTCCTCCTATTATAATCTCGTTGTTGACTGAGTTGACTAGCTCAACTTGTTTGTAACAGTTTTAAATCGCTGCATTTCCGGTCTTAGTGAATCCGTGACCGCTTTTTTTTGAGGATATCGATCCTTGCGCGAATCTTAGTCACAGCCTCGTGGTCGCCGATATTTGCTATGCATCGTTCCCAGTCTTTTACTGCCCGGGTGGGATTTCCCATATCCTCATATAGTTTAGCCCGTTCGCTGAGTTCGGCCGGTGAATCAGGCTGAAGTGTCAGGATCCAGTGAATCATTTTAAAGAGCATGACGTCATTATCCTGCCGGGCATATATAAGTTTGAGATTTCTCAACATGCGTGCCAAAAGCTCTTTTCTGCCGATCGGCTGCAACCAACGAGGATCAGGTGCACCGGTTTCGCTCGTATAAGTGCGAACGATCTCAAGGCAATCATCAATTGAACGGATTTCCCCCCGATTAAACGGATCGATGAAAATTTTTCCGGCTTCATGGTAAAGCGCAACAATAAAATGTCCCGGCAATCCAATCCCGCGCACATCCAATCCCAGCCGTCCTGCGACCTCAATATAGATAAGGCAAAGGGTTATTGGAATGCCTGTCCTCCGGTCAAGGACACGGTTCAGGAAACTGTTGTCAGGGTCGTAATATTCTTCGCGATTTCCGCAAAACTTCTCTTCATCAAAAAGAATGTGATTTATCCTCGCGATGATAGCTGCAGCGTCTATATCGGCC
>CAMYLH010000779.1 GCA_947259065.1 uncultured Desulfobacterales bacterium | reverse complement strand
ACCCTCATCCAGCAAAACCCAAGCTACCGTTATTTTGAACCAAACCAAAATCAAATCGTAAATTGAAGAAACAATTTCATCTAACTTTGGAACAAATCGATAAAATGTCAAAGTCAAAGATCTGAACCCTGCCTCTTCTCTATCTTTCTGTCTCCTTCATTTATGTGCCGATCCGGATCAGTTGACTTTTTCGGTCTTAACTCCGAAAAAGTCTTGACTTTTTCGGAACATATGCCAAAATAGTCGTCATGAAAAGATACCTGACTAAATATATCCAAGAAGATTTAGATAAAAAAATTATCCTGCTGACCGGACCACGGCAAACCGGAAAAACAATATTGTCTAAAATGTTAAAACCCGATTATGATTATTTTAACTTCGATAATCTGGACGACAGATTGGCTTTGAAAAAAAAATCCTGGGATCGATCAAAAGAACTCGTCATTTTTGATGAACTTCATAAGTTAAAAAACTGGAAATCATGGTTAAAAGGCATTTACGATACGGAAGGGATACCTCCCGCGATCCTTGTTACAGGAAGCGCCAAACTTGATACCTATAGAAAGGTTGGTGATTCTTTAGCCGGCAGGTTTTTCCAATTCAGAATGCATCCTTTGGACTTAAAGGAAATTTCTACTTTTTTAGAACCTCAAAATCTTGAGAACGAACTGGATAAACACCTATTTTTTGGCGGCTTCCCTGAACCATTTCTTAATGGGACGACTCGATTTTATAACCGTTGGAAAAAATCGCACTTGGATATTATATTAAAACAGGACCTCATCGAGCTTGAAAACATTCAGCAGATTATACAGATTGAAACACTGATCCATTTGTTAAAAGACAGGGTGGGTAGCCCGGTATCCTACAGTTCTTTGGCCCGGGATCTACAATGCTCAGACAAAACAGTTAAGCGGTGGCTGACCATACTTGAAAATATGTATGTTCTTTTTAAAGTGCCCCCTTTCCATAAGAATATTGCCAGAGCAATTCAAAAAGCACCCAAGTTCTATTTCTATGATACTGGGCAGATCATAGGCGATTCTGGTATTAAATTAGAAAACGCGGTTGCCTGCGCGCTGCAAAAAGAAATTCATTTTCGAGAAGACTGTTTTGGTGAAACAAAGAAACTCTATTATTTAAAAAATAAGGACCGGAAAGAGATCGATTTTTGCATCACAACGGAGGAGACCCCATCATTGATGGTAGAAGTAAAATGGAAAGACGGAAATCTGAGTCCAAATTTTGAAGTGTATCATCATATTTTCCCACAGGTAAAAATGATCCAGCTAACAAAGGAACTGAAAAGGGAAAAAACATTTCCGAATGGTGCTGAAATCCGTATCGCCCATAACTGGCTTTCGACGTTAAGCCTGTCTTAAAATCACGGAGATTCGAAGAATAGACCTTTCAGGTATCCGCGAAGTAGATCGCCTGTCTCTGAATCAGGTAGCATTGACTTTGTCGTTTCCCCGGGTTCTTTTGGCTCCGGTTCCACACGCGGTACCCTGGCGCCCATAACCTCTGCCGGTGCCATGGCGCTTCACAATGCGGTCCAACTGGCCGGGATGGTATTGTCCCAACTGAAACGGGAAGGTTCTGTCGGTGATCGCTTCGCATCGCGCTGAATCGTTGTCCCGGGAAGTCATAGCAAAACTGACCGACATCGTTGCGCGAAAGTAAACCCCAATGGTGAGTTGATTTCGGAGCGTGAAATCCCGAACAATTTCAAATGACCCAACTCAAAGGAGGAGAAGTGCTGCGGATGCAAATAAACTGACCGCTCAATTTATTTCCCGTAGGGTGAACAACATGGCAAAATCGACCCCAACCTTCTTGTCCCGTCGTAGCTCGAAGAGCGAAGTCGGATGAATTCACTATTGGGAATATCCAGAAAACTGTGTCATTACTATGATATTAGAATTTATAACGGATGATTAGCTATCTTATGCCATGTTGTTTATGCAACAATGGGATAAACCCCAGGCGTTCTTAAAGCACGTTGCCATCTAAAAAGCGTTTGGACATAGACAAATTGATCCGTCAAGCCGGCAAACACTTGCTGTGAGCATTAATTCACCACATAGATCACATGTTTGGCGTTTCCGCATTTCAATGTTTATGAATCGCTCGTGACTTTTTTCTATAATTTCGACACCGACACCAAATCGTGAAGATTTCTCGTCTGACAGTTTATGACACCAACGGATCACTGCCAAATACGATTGAAATGCCTCAGGCCCGGTTGTATCCGGTGAATAATTGGGCATAACAATTTGAATCTGGGTCTTGGGTTCTAAGGATTGGAAAGGTTCAAAATACAAACCGCCTTGGCTGAAATTAAACATCCGTGAATTGTAGTAACGGTCCGGTTCGTCAGATAAATATTGAAGGGGCGCTTCGTAGTGATTTCTTGGAAAGATTCTCCTTGATTGTGTTTGCATAACTCGCACCTCTCAAGTGATTGTCCGGTGGAAATCTGAACTTGTTAGATCCGGTAGAGTGTGAAACTCGAAGTGGATGAGAAGCAAACAACGTCAGGGATAGAATCCGAAATCAAATCAGCAGATTTCCTGTTGAAAAAATATACGATGAATCTAAATCCTTTTCCAAGCGTTGTCAATTGGTTTTGAACGGTATTGCCACCTATCATTCCTGAGGTTGCAACAGGCATTGTTAACGATCTGTCTTTTGGGAAGAAGCGAGCAAATGCACCAGAAGGACACTGCGGGGTAGGGGTCCACGCCCCTGCGCAAGGATTGCAGAAATCCAGCGCTGTGGCAGCCACCGACCGCCGGATACAGGCCGCGCTGGGCGTTGCTCGTGTTGCCAAA
>CAMYLH010000778.1 GCA_947259065.1 uncultured Desulfobacterales bacterium | reverse complement strand
CGGATCAAATCGAAACGGTCCAAATTCGTATTCGCCGCCCGTATCCGCCTCACTTTCCTTGCCTGGTGCGCTTCGTCGCAGTACTGCGCGAATCCTCGCCAGTAGTTCGCGTGGATTAAAGGGCTTCGGCAGGTAGTCGTCGGCACCGACCTCCAGGCCGACGATCCGATCGAGTTCTTCTCCCCGGGCGGAGATCATCACGATCGGCAGTTTGTATTCGCGGTCCAGGCGCCGGGCGATCGACAGCCCGTCTTCGCCCGGCAGCATGAGATCGAGAATGACCAGGTCGGTCGAATGCATGGCCAGCCATGCATCCATGGCGCGGCCGTCCTCAACAGCGGAAACCTCGAAGCCCTGCTTGCCGAAATAGCTGCACAACAGCTCTCGGGTTTCCCAGTCGTCATCCACGACCAGCAGGTGTGATCTGATGGCGCGATCCGCGGGTTGCCCGGCGTTCATAGGTAACACTTTGCAACAGATTGACATGGCAAGGACATACGTAAGTTACACGACTGCTGCATCGTTCCTGTAGCGCCGGCATTCAGCTTCATCAGCCACTGATGACTTGAAGCAAATGGAGGGAGAAACAATGAAGACCAAACTACTTGTCACTTTACTAGGCGCATTGCTGGCCGGCACGGTCGGCCTGACCGGCGACGCCTTTGCCCAGGGCAACGGCAACGGCAACGGCAACGGCGGGGGTGGCGGCGGCGCGGTGCCGCCGGACTACGGCGACCTGATTATTCTCTACAGAGACTCGACGGGTGTGCCGATCCTCGACGAAAATTTCTGTCAGCAACCAATCGGCTTCCCCGAGAACGTGGGGTGTCCGATTCCGGTAGGCTGCGACGGGGCTGACCCTTGCCTCATCCCAACCGATTCGGCGACCTGCGGAATCGAACCGCTTTACGCGAGCTGCGCAAACGAGGCGGACTTCGGCCGCGTCAACCTGTCACGGGCATCAGACAGAGTACTGGCCTCGCAGCTGCAGGACGTGTTGGTGAACCTTGCAATTGCTGACTGCACTACGCTGGACCCGGCAGGTCGGTTGGTCTACAGCCGCATCATAGGCACTGAGCTGGCGACCGGTACCATCGACTCACTCGGGAAGTGGGCCCTCAGGACCGCGTGTCGACAGAACAAGGCGTGGCAGAGCGCCGGGTTCGGAGCGATCCGCATGGCCGTGAACGTGTCCGGCCACCAGTTTCGGTCCCGGGAGTTTGTGCGCCAGGTACGGCTTGCGTTGGAAAAAACAGGTGTGGCACCACATTGTCTGACGCTGGAGCTGACCGAAGGCGTGATGATCGAGGATGCCAAGGAAAACATCGAGGTGTTACACGCGCTGAAGGATATGGGAGTAAAGCTGTCGGTCGACGATTTCGGGACCGGCTACTCCTCGTTGAGCTACCTCGAGCAATTCCCGCTGGATGAGTTGAAGGTGGATCGCTCCTTCATAAGCAAGATTGAATTGACGACCGGTGAAGCGCCCATTGTAAGCGCCATCATCGCCATGGCCAGAAGCCTGCGATTCACCGTGGTGGCCGAGGGTGTGGAGACGGAGCAACAACTGGCGTTCTTACGCAAACACAATTGCGAACAGTACCAGGGCTATCTGTTTAGCAAGCCGCTGCCGGCGGATGAATTTGCCGAGCTGGTGGCCCATGGGCGACCGGATCGGATATAGGGCGTGTCGCCTGGTGTGAATCTATAGCCCGAGGCATTCTGACAGCCCCTCGAGCCTGGTCATGGCCGCCGATCGTATGCTCTACGAGGTCAAAAAGGCGGGACGTAACGCTGTCCGGGCAACTGACATGGGCGGCGCGGACGAGACGCCACCGCTCGCCTCGGCCAGTGGCGCCAACGCCGTGTCGCAGTAGCTCGCCTGGCAGCTGTAGGAGGCCAGCCTTCTGGCCGAAAAATCACCGCCCAGCCCCTCCATCACGCCGTAAATCAATGCCACGGTGATAATCTCTTGAAATATAAGGTCTAAATATAGCGCCGGGCCGGCCGCTACCCCTCTTATTACTGCTAACTGTAAGGCATTTGTGAGCGAGGAGGTCACGTGAAACCGGTTTCTGCACGAATATCCGCGCTGTGTCAGGTCTTGACCTGTCTGGCTGCGTTTTCCGCAACCCTGCTCCCCTGGGAGGGGCCGTCCGCAGAGCCTGCTTTCCACTC
>CAMYLH010000777.1 GCA_947259065.1 uncultured Desulfobacterales bacterium | reverse complement strand
TGTATGTTCTGCGGCAACTGCTACACCATGTGCCCGTCCATGCCCTTGGCAGACACGGAAGGCGACGGTATCGTCATCATGGCCGGTGGCAAAGTGTCCAACCGGATCAGCCCGCCCAAGTTTTCCAAGGTGGTGGTGGCCTTTATTCCCAACGAAGCACCGCGCTGGCCGAAGACCACTGCGACCATCAAGCAAATCATTGAGGCCTATGCCAAAGATGCCGACAAATACGAACGCTTAGGTGAGTGGGCGGAGCGAATCGGATGGGAGCGGTTTTTTGAAAAATGTGAGCTGGAATTCACCCATCATCTGATTGATGATTTCCGTGATCCGGCTTACTTTACCTGGCGCCAGACCTCCCAATTTAAATTCTAAGCATATAGAAAACAGGCGGGGGAAGCTTAAAAGCTCCTCCGCCGACATTTACCTAAAAGAGGTTAACCTATGGAATACGAGGAAGCGAAGCAGAAAATTGTTGAGGCATTACAAAAAAAGCAGAAATCAAAATCCAAGTTCTATTTTAACGATTTATCCAAAATTCTCGAATTAAAACCGCGGGAGGCCAAAAAGCTGATAAATAAGTTGGTGACAGAAGAAGTTTTAGAGTACTGGTCCAGCGGCAGCACATCAATGTACGGTCTTAAAGGTACGGGCAAACAAGCGGGTGCAGAACACGAAGACTAGCCACCGTTTTCCACCCAGGCCGTTTTAATTTGATTTTTAAACAGGAATCAATGCAGCCAGATGGAATGGAAATTCCCAGAATCATCATTGCCGCCCTGCGCGGCGGTTCGGGAAAGACCATCCTATCCATCGGAATCATTGCTGCCTTGAGCAAGCTTGGCCAATCCATATCACCTTTCAAAAAAGGTCCGGATTATATTGATGCGGGCTGGCTGGCCCTTGCGGCCGACCGACCCTGTTATAATCTGGACTCTTTTCTTTTAAGCCAAACAGACAATCTTCAGTCATTTCTTCACCATTCTACAGATTGCAGTCTCTCTGTTATCGAGGGCAACCGGGGTCTGTTTGACGGCATCGATCTCGAGGGCAGCACCAGTACGGCGGAGCTTGCCAAACTGCTCCAATGTCCGGTGGTGTTGTGTGTTGATTGCACCAAGATCACCCGTACGATGGCTGCGGTGGTGATGGGATGTTCTTTGTTTGATCCGGATGTTATGGTCGAAGCGGTGATACTAAACCGGGTTGCCAACCGGCGGCACGAAAAAAAATTACGCGACAGTATCGAGCACTACTGCGGCATTCCGGTGCTTGGCGCCATCCCTAAGCTCGATCAGCAGCATTTCCCCGAACGCCATCTGGGGTTGGTACCCACGCCGGAACACGATTGGGCCACTGACGCCGTTGAAGCCATCGCGAAAATTGCTGAACAGCACCTTGATCTGAACGCTATTTTGAAAATTTCCCGACACGCGCCTGCGCTGGTGACAGGGGACAGGGAATTGAATGCGGAATGGGGAATGGGGAATGGGGAAAAGAGAGGACAGAATTCAGAATTTGGAATTCGGAAGTCGGCCTCCTGCCTGGAGATGCCTCCGCCCCGGAGGGAAGGCAGACATCAAAAACTAGCAGCAAGTGACCAGGAGCCAGCGACCAGTATCCAGCGGCCAGTATCCGGTATCGAGACTTCAACCCCCAGAATCGGCATCATCCGGGATTCCGCCTTTCAGTTTTATTATCCGGAGAATATCGATGCGCTCTCCGACGGGGGTGCCGAAGTCGTTTTTATCAGCCCACTGAAGGACCGGGAACTGCCGGAACTGGATGCCCTTTACATCGGCGGCGGTTTTCCCGAAACCCATGCCGAACAATTAGCAGAGAATATAAGCTTCAATCGACAGCTGAAGGCTATGGCCGATGACGGTTTTCCCATCTACGCGGAGTGTGGTGGTTTGATGTATCTGGGTGAGAAGCTGGTTTTGGAGGGAATCACCTATCCCATGGTCGGGGTCCTTCCTCTATCATTTGATTTTTATAAAAAACCCCAGGGTCATGGGTACACCATTATTACTGTCGAGGGTGAAAACCCTTACTACGATATTGGAGCCGAGATCAGAGGACATGAGTTCCATTACTCACGGGTGTCTCATCGGACCGGCGTTGAACATGATCTGGTATTTTGCATGAAACGGGGTGTGGGCATCCATAAAGATCGAGATGGGAT
>CAMYLH010000776.1 GCA_947259065.1 uncultured Desulfobacterales bacterium | reverse complement strand
CAATATCCGGATGTATATCGAGATGCTGGAACAGGGCATCGCCGCAAACCCGGAGCGCGAACAGGAATATTTCCGGATTCTGGACTCGGAAGGTGTCCGACTATCACGCCTGATCAACAATGTTCTGGAATTGTCCAAATTGGAAAAAAACCAGCGGCATATCCAATTACAAAGAGGAACTTTTGATGAGGTGATCGCAGAAATTCAGGCGGTAATGGCCGCAAAAATTAAACAGGAAGGATTCACCTTAACCATAACGCCGGGTCGGCTGCGGCCTTTTAAGTATGACCGCGAAGTGATGATACAGGTATTGATCAACCTGATTGAAAACAGCATGAAATTCGGCAAGCGCACTTCTGAACGCCAGATAGCTATCCGAACCGCGCAGGAGCCGGATGGGGTGAAAATCATGGTGTCCGACACCGGACCCGGTATTCCGCGCCATGCCTTAAAAAAAATCTTCAACGACTTTTACCGGGTCGAGAACTCCCTTACCCGCACCACTCGCGGCACCGGAATCGGTCTGGCTCTGGTAAAAAAATTCGTTGACCTGATGGGTGGGACTGTAACCGCTGCCAACAACCATGGGCCCGGGTGCACCATCACCATCCGCCTGCCGGCATAAAGCGGTTCAGAAATCGGATGCAAACCAACCGATGAATTGATATAAAAAAGAATTTTTGCATATATTTTTTACAATTTTTTTGGTATACGCCAGCATAACAACCATATACTTTCCATTGATAAATCGGTCAAGTGGTCATCAAGACAGACAGATCTGATTTATGCCGCACGGCTGTCTATTCTAAATACGAAACTAAAATCATCTACGGCGGTCATGTCTTTCGCGTCCGCCGACACTACCGAACAATGAATCAAGGAGAATCAGTCATGACCATCAACGTTTGTATTGCAGGGGCCACCGGCTGGGTCGGTGCGGATCTTGTGCGCGCCGTCCACGCTGCTGAAGATCTGCAGCTTAGCGGGGCGATAGCACGCAGTTGTGCCGGCCGGGCTTTGGGCGCAGTCCTGGATATCGCCGGGCTCGATCTTGAGGTTTGCGCTTCGGCTCAAAAGGCCCTGCTAAAGCCCTGTGATGTCTTTGTGGAGTTCAGCAAACCGGAGGCAGCCAAAGCGCATGTGCTGCAAGCGCTGGCGGCCGGCGCCCATGTGGTGGTGGGGACCTCCGGGTTATCCGACGAAGATTATGTGGAGATCGATCAAGCGGCGAAAACCGCGGAACGCGGTGTGCTGGCGGCGGGTAATTTTGCCCTGACGGCGGTCCTATTGCTGAAATTCGCCACCTTGGCCGCCCGTTACATCCCCCACTGGGAGGTTATCGATTATGCCGGTGCCGGCAAGACCGACGCGCCCAGCGGCACCGCCCGGGAACTGGCCTACCGGCTGGGCAAAGTGCGTCAACCCAGCCTGGCCGTGCCGGTGGATCAAACCGTGGGACCCCGGGAAAGCCGGGGAGCCGGCCTCAACGGCTGTCAGGTACACTCCGTGCGACTGCCCGGTTACGTTGCTTCGGCAGAAGCAATCTTCGGCCTGTCGGATATGCAATTGTCCCTGCGACACGATGCCGGCACCAGCGCACAGCCCTATGTGGACGGAACCCTGTTGGCCATCCGCAAGGTATCCACGCTGCGTGGCCTGCACCGCGGCCTGGATTGTGTCATGGATTTCTGAAAGGAATGAAATAGCAGATGGCATTTGTGAACCGTGATTATAAAAAGCATGATCGAATGAGACCAAGGCGATGGATGCTTCTGCTTTTGTGCGCCTTGATCGCACTTCTGTGCCTGGTCGGCATCGCTACGGGTGACCGTGAAATGTCCGACATCAAGAAAAAGGAAATCGTCTACCGCATGTACGCCGGGTATAAGAAAGATTTTCCGAAAGTGAAGGATATCTCACCATCACAGGCGATGGAATTGATGAACCAGGGTAGGGCGATATTTGTCGACATCCGTAAGTCGGCGGAAATGGCTGTTTCAACGTTACCCGACGCCGTCTCAGAGCAGGATTTTTTAAACCATGCCGATCGATACCAGGATAAAACTATCGTCGGTTATTGCACCATTAGCTACCGCAGCGGCGTGTTTGCGCGGAAAATGGCCGAGAAGGGAATCACAGTTGTGAACCTTCGAGGAGGCATCCTGGCCTGGATCCTGGAGGGAGGCAAG
>CAMYLH010000775.1 GCA_947259065.1 uncultured Desulfobacterales bacterium | reverse complement strand
TGGATGCCGATCAGTTTGTGGGTATCCTTGGCCTTTATCGGCTTTAATGTTCGGTAGATTGTAAATTTCCGACCTTTTGCCAGTGAAGAGTTATCTCCCGGCCGAATATATACCAGATCCCCCGTGCTGATCATCGTCTTTCTCCCCTCCACTTTAAAGATGGTACCCTGGGATTGAACGGGATCTTGACGAATGAAGCCCACCCGATCGATGGAAGCGTAATGGAATTCCAGCATGTTCGTCAACTCGGGCTTATCCGCAATTGCCTTGTCCTTAATGGGATCTTTTTCGCCATAGCCTTGAGCGCCGCGGCGGCGATACAGACGGATGCGTTGACCTGGATAAATGCGGTGGGGATTGGCGATTTGACTGTTTTCTTTCCACATTTCCGGCCATTGCCAGGGAGTATCGGAAAACTTTTGGGAAAGGTCCCAGAGGGTGTCGCCCTTTTGTACGGTATAGTAGAATCCGGTTTCGTATTTAACGGTTTGTTGATCCTGTGCTGCCGCCTGGGCCCCAGGAAAGGCCTGGATGAGCAGAAAGATGAATAAAATCAAGATGGATAAGATGCGAATTTTTATTTTCATCAGATACTCCGGTTTTTTGTTGCAGTTATTGGCAATGGATAAATTTGTTTTTTTATCTAATAAGATTACTTGATTATCACTGAATTGTCAAATTTTTCGACCATCCATCAGCGATTCTCAGTGAAGAGCGCATTGGGGGCTAAATAGCCTGATATACGGTTTTTAGATAAGTTCAGCGGTTTTTTCATTTAGAGAATCGCTGATATTAACAGCGATTCTCGGTGAACAGAAAATTCGAGGTTAAATTTCAGAGTATCTTGTTTTGAATGTAGTTCCGGCGGTGTTTTCATTAAGAGAATCGCTGATTTTAAGATGTTAAAATTTTCGCACACAAATTTTTTTTAATTGCTGAAACCTTACGTTCCTGGCAACATGATGTCAGATAAACCCCGTTAAGCGCCTAAAAAAAACCCTTATGGTAAGCGAACATACCATAAGGGCTTTTTTCAAATTATAGTCGATGGACAGGGCGATTACATCATTCCACCCATTCCACCCATTCCACCCATTCCGCCGCCCATTCCGCCGCCCATTCCGGGAGCACCGCCAGGCATGGCGTCTTGTTTTTCTTCCGGTTTATCCGCCACCATGGCCTGGGTGGTCAGCATCAATGAAGCCACACTGGCTGCATTTTGCAGGGCCAGACGGACCACTTTGGTGGGATCCAGGACACCGGCTTTCAAAAGATCCTCATAGGTGTCGGTTGCCGCATTGTAGCCGTATGAGCCTTTTTCATTTTTAACTTTGTCGATGACAACAGATCCCTCTAAACCGGCATTGTTGGCGATCTGACGCAGCGGCTCTTCGATGGCACGCATAACGACTTTAACACCCAGTTTCTGATCCGCCTTGATTCTAACTTTGCTTAGGGCATCCAGGCAACGTACCAGGGCGACACCGCCACCGGGTACAATACCTTCTTCAACCGCCGCCCGGGTTGCGTTCAAGGCATCTTCAACCCGCGCTTTCTTCTCCTTCATCTCGGTCTCGGTGGCTGCGCCAACATTGATGACCGCTACGCCGCCGATCAGTTTGGCGAGACGCTCCTGCAATTTTTCTCGATCATAATCGGAGGTCGTCTCATCGATCTGAGCTCGAATTTGTTTTACCCGGCCTTCAAGGGCTGAACGTGATCCGGCCCCATCGATGACGGTGGTGTTGTCCTTATCGATACTGATGCGTTTGGCTTTTCCCAGATCCTGAACCGTCAGATTTTCCAGCTTGATGCCAAGGTCTTCAGAAACCACCTGTCCACCGGTCAATATGGCGATATCTTCCAGCATGGCCTTTCTGCGATCTCCGAATCCGGGGGCTTTTACGGCGGCTACGTTTAGAGTGCCTCTGAGTTTGTTGACCACCAGGGTCGCCAGGGCTTCGCCGTCGACATCTTCAGCAATGATCATCAGGGGTTTTCCCATTTTGGCGACTTGCTCGAGAATCGGAAGAAGATCTTTCATGTTGCTGATTTTTTTCTCGTTGATCAGAATGTAGGGAGCATCCAGCGAAGCTACCATTTTTTCCGGATCGGTTACAAAATACGGTGAGAGATAGCCGCGGTCAAACTGCATGCCTTCCACAACTTCGAGGGTCGTGTCCATGCTC
>CAMYLH010000774.1 GCA_947259065.1 uncultured Desulfobacterales bacterium | reverse complement strand
TGGCCGGCAATGATGGTTGTCACGGCCACAATGACGGCCATGCCGATGTTGGCCAGGGTGATGGGAACCGTTTTTGCAACGCCGTCCACCACCGCACTGTAACTCCAGAATTGGATATCCTGCAGGATGCCGAAGGCCGGAAAGACGGGCTCCCAGATTGCCCAGATTCCTGTCAGAGCAAAGATGAACAGAACCAGTTTTAAAAGCTTGCGGGTCTGTTCATCAATCTCACTCATTTCGACGATGGTTTCCATCATCAATGGCCGCGCACCGCCACCGGCATCCGCGGCAGCTTCCGTGTCTGCGGCCGTTTCAAGATGCAACTCCTGTTTTGCGATGGCTTTTTTTATTGCAATCCTGCGTTGGGTAAGCATCAGGATTCGCAGCACCAGATCGTTGAAGACAATCAATCCCAATAACAGCGCTATGGTATAGCGGACCAGGTTGCGTAATTCGATTGCTGAATAAAAATAAATATAGGGGTCAGGTCTTCATTCTTGACAGCTTGTAAAATATTAGCATGGTGAGACTTGCAGTTGTATTCTGGCTGTCAAGAATGAAGACCTGACCCCTACGACCCTGTACTCGCCCGTTTTCGGCTTCCCGAAGATGTGGTTTTGAAACCACTTCTAGTGTTTGGTAAATAATAAACCAAGCTTTTCCTCGAGATATCTGAACCTATTGACGATGTAATAGTTGCGAATGTCGTTTTCGAGGATAGACCCCAACTTAACTTTAAAATCTCTATCTTTAAATCCGGCAAGCTTTTCTCGAAACTCAATCGATTGGTTGTCGGCAATGACAGGTAGCTCAACTCCTCTTCGAAGCAAAAATTCAATATCGAAGCAATCTCTAATTTCTCCGCGGTTAAGAAAGGCTTCTATTTTGTTCTTCATCGTCTGATCCAGGGTATGGGCCTTTAAGAGAACCTGTCTCGTGCTGAACCTGGAAAAGGCGATCCTTTCCTGATAATCGCAGTCTTTCCTCTCCCTCCGTATTTCGATTTTTAAGTGCTTTGGATAAAAGGCAGACCGAAATTCAAATAAAATCGTATAATGCTTAATCTGTGAATCGGTGATCTCATAATCTTTCACTAGAGAACTTCCAATTTTATCGTAAAATTCATCCGGTGATATTTTTTTGACAAACCAAAAATCGAGATCAACCGAATAGCGGTTCAGTTCATGGCAAAGCCTCAACATCGATCCGCCACCAAAGACAATCGGTTCAAGTAACTTTGCGCTATTCATCTTGTCTAATACTTCTATCTCAAACTCTTCATGCTGTCTTAAAATATCCATGCTTCTTTAACATAGCTTTTGTTTTCGAAGGGAATTCCAGGCTCAAACGTATGATCTCGTTTCTGTCAAGTTTATCTGTATCTAAAGCTGAAATATCAAGTGCATAACGGCCGTATGACATCAAATAAAAGGCATCCACAATCGCTTTTTCAGGCGTCGCAATAAAAAATCCCTTTTCTTTTTTGAAGCCAAAATACAAATTGCCGGCAATTTTGGAATATCGGAATACGCTGCCGTCTATCCGGATTTCTTTTGTTCTTTTGATAGCCACCGATTCGAAAAAATCTCTCTGCACCTGGGTCGTTATCTCGTAATAATCCAAAGCCGTCATGAGAGATATATATGAAGGTGTTTGGCCCATATTTACCAGAAGGAATTTTTCAGCTTTTCCAACAGCGTTCCACACCTCCCGCAACATGTACATGTTTCTTTTTACACGCACCAGCAGTCCCTGCCTGACGTAGCGGCTGGCGGAAACCCTGGCTGACGCCGGGCTGATTCCCAGAACTCTGGCTATTTCTTCGTAACCAAAATACAGCTTACGTATCGTGTGTAATTCTAATAATTTCATCGAATATAGTTAATTAACATTTTTGTTAATTATATATATTCGATGAAAAGAATGTTGTCAATCAAAATAATTCTCTATAGCAAGCATCGCTGCTGGCCTGAATTGGGCCCAGTTCAATCAAAAAAAACTTAACGAAATTCATTATTATATTTCTGACAGGATCAACCAGACTTCGCAAAAAAGCTTCGCCCTGACACGCAGGATGGACAGGATATAACTAAACCAAAAAAATCCTGTTAATCCTGGTGTGCCAGGCCAAGCCTGGTCAGTCTTGTGAACTGAAAGGAGTTCACCTTGTAAATTGCCCGTTTGACAAGT
>CAMYLH010000773.1 GCA_947259065.1 uncultured Desulfobacterales bacterium | reverse complement strand
AATTAAGGTGATGGTTTTGGCAACTATGCGCCTATTTTTTGATAGTACACCGGCAATGAAATCTTGAGTATCCATGATTTTTCCAATTTTATACTAACAATGACTACTTTTCGATGCCAAGTCTGGCGGGAACGCCTTTTTGAAAATAATGTTTAACAGGCTTCATTTCGGTGACCAGGTCTGCCTTCTCAATAACCATTGGAGATGCGCCCCGCCCTGTGATAACAAGCTCCGTATCATAGGGTTTTTGAATAATCAATCCGAGTAGATCCTGCACCACGATAAGCCCTAAATTCACGGCAACGTTGGCTTCTTCCAAAACAATGATGTTATATTCATTTGAAGCCAGGACGGACTTGACTCTCTCAAGCCCCTGTTGCGCGGCCTTGATGTCTTCAGGCGTCGGCTTACCGTTCGTAAAACGTCCAAGTCCGAACTGCTCCACGGTAATCAAGTCGGAAAACCGCTTTAAGGCTTTAATTTCGCTGTAATCTCCCATTTTAATAAACTGGGCAATAAATACCTTTAATCCCGCACCTGCCGCCCGGATAGACAATCCTATGGCTGCGGTGGTTTTCCCCTTTCCATTTCCCGTATAAACCTGTGTATATCCTTTCTTTCTCTTCTTTTGCTTCATACCTTTGACCAGCCTCGCTTTGTTCAAATCATTGGTTCAATTCTCCTCCCAGTGATTTTCAAGAAATTTCAGGGAAGAATTTAAATTATCGAATGAAAAGATTTCCAAGGATACGACCCCGGTATATGTTTTTAATATCCTCAAAACAGGTTCAATTAGTTTAATCGGCAGACGCTCCAATGTCAAATGATCATGCTCGTTTTCAACACCGTGTAAATGTATGATCGGCGTTCTCAAGGCGTACTTATTGAAGACTTTCCAAATATCATCGCCGTGTACCATAAGATGCCCCAGATCCATACAAATCTGTAAATCTAGATCAATAATGATATCATCCACCAACTCAAACGGATAATCCAGGGTTTCAATTGCAATTTTATCCTTCGGCACGCCTGCTGACAGTATTTTCACCAGGCTGTCGTGCACCCTATCCTGCCACGATTTAACCGTAGGTTCATTAAAAAATCCTTCACCATACGGCAGGTGAAGGGTCAGGGCTGAGGGATTAAGGGGGTGAACCAAGTCGATTACCCTGATCATCGTTTCGACTGCATGGTTTTGACATTTGGGATCCGGGTCGCTGATGGATATGTCTGTGGGGAGGTGTACATTGTAGGTCAGATCGAAGTCTTTGGCCAACCTGGACAGTGCTGTAATCACCGGCTTGGCTGGAAGCGCGTCGGTGCCTGTGCTTTCAAAGAGCAAAAGCTCGATTTCATCCAGATAGGGCCCCAGCATTTTTACATTGGGGATATAGTGATCCGGGTAAATAAATGACGTCGTACCGATTTTGAAAGGATATATTCCTTTATAGGATTTGGTTAAGGAAGGATACCCCGGTGGCCGTTGATTGATCATCTATTTAATTGCTGCGTTAGCTGCCCATAGCACCAGCAGGCATATAAATGAGGACAGCATCATGAGATCACAGGCTTTTTTAATATGTTCAGTCGTTGTATGGCCGAAGCGGATACCGATAAAAGGCTTATCGACAAGTTTTCCGCTGTAAAAATTGGGACCGTTGAGCTTGACTGACAGCGCCCCGGCAAATGCGGCTTCCGGGAAGCCGGCATTCGGACTTGAATGGTAGGCACCTTCTCGAACAGCCGTTTTCAGGGAGCGTGCACCCTTTCCTGATAGGATCTGGGTTGCCAAAGAAATAATGGGCACCGCGAGTCTGCTTGGAATATAGTTCAGAACATCATCGATTCTGGCGGCGGCTTTACCGAAATTCAAATATTTTTCATTTTTATAGCCGATCATCGAATCCAGTGTGTTCACCATTTTGTAAGCGACCGCAAGTGGTGCGCCGCCGATAGCCGCAAAAAATAAGGGTGAAATAACACCGTCGACTAGATTTTCCGCCACTGTTTCTACCGTTGCCCGTGCAATATCCGATTCTTGATAGCGGGTAACATCCCGGCCGACAACCAAGGCCACTTTATCTCTGGCCGCGGTGATATTCTGGTTTTTCAGGCAGCGTCTAATTTCCAGAGCGGCTTCCTCCAGAGAACCGGCCGAGATACAGTAATAGATCAATATGATCTCAATAC
>CAMYLH010000772.1 GCA_947259065.1 uncultured Desulfobacterales bacterium | reverse complement strand
GCCAATGGGTGGCGAGCTCAGCGATGCGCCGGATGGCAAGGCCCCGACCTTCCTGGTCGCGGCCCTCAAGGACTCCATCGGCGCCAACCTCGACCGCTATCAGATCGTCAAGGGTTGGCTCGACAGCAAAGGTGAGACGCACGAAAAGGTTTATGACGTCGTCTGGTCTGACAACCGCAAGCCCGGCCGTGACGGCAAGATTCCCGCTGTGGGCAACACCGTCGACGTCGCCAACGCGACTTACAGCAATACCATCGGCGCCACCGAGCTCATCGCAGTGTGGAAGGACCCTGACTTCGATCCCAACGAGCCCGCCTTCTACTACGGACGCGTCATCGAGATACCGACGCCGCGTTGGACCGCCTACGACGCCAAACACTACGGGCTCACGCTGCCGGATGACGTGAAGGTGGTCACCCAGGAGCGGGCCTACACAAGCCCGATCTGGTACACGCCTGGGAACTGAGAAGGACGCATCATGAAAACGAAATCATCAAAACTTATCTTGGCCGGGCTGTTTGCGGACATCATGGGGGAACACCTGAAATCGCTGCAGGAAGAGCCTCCGATCAAACCTGGCACTCCTGATCCGTATGTGCCTGCGGAGAGATAGGAGCTGAGCAGTTACCATGCGTGAAATGAAAAAGGGAGACCTCATGAACAGCAAGACACTCACCACCCTGGCTCTCGCCACCCTGATTGTTGTCGGGTTGACGGCGCCGGTACAGGCGGGCGATACGGGAGAGGACCGAAACCTCTTCAAGACAGCCGGCGAGAAACAGACCAACACGGACTTCGAGCCGGCGCCGGACAAGATCCGGACCGATTTCGGCACCCTGAGATTCGAAGGCGGCGCCTTTCCCACCGAGGAGTCCATCGACCTCATCTATGACGAGATGGATCTACAGCGCGGCACCCAGGCCTACATGGATTTCATGCCGGCTCTCTCGGTGTACGGCATTGTGAAGTCGCACATCCGCGACTTCGGCTTCAAGACCTCGTCCGACATCGTGGTGGCGGCCGGTCCCGGTTGGAGACCCAGCGAGCTCTACCTGACCGGAAACAACGCCACCGTCTATGCCTGTGCGTCTCTCGATCTCAAGGTGGACGGTCCGACGGTGGTGGAGATTCCGCCCGGCATGTACGGCACCGCCGACGACGCGCTCTTCAAGTTCCTCGTGGATTTCGGCTTTGTCGGCCCCGATAAGGGAGACGGCGGCAAGTACCTCTTCCTTCCTCCCGGGTACAGCGACACGCCTCCCGAGGGTTACTTTGCGGTGCCTTCGCCGAGCTACCGCATCTGGGTCATGATGCGTGGCTTCGGCGAGGTCGGGACCGGGGAGCAGGCCGTCGACTGGTTCAGGAAGAACCTCAGCGTCTACCCGCTGGCGACCGGTCCCCGCAAGGGCAACTATTCGAACGGAACCGGCGTCGGCACCAACTCGCTGGTTCCGGAGGACGGTTCTGCATTCGAGATGCTGAACGAAATCGTGCAGTACGAACCCGGGGAGCTGTTCGGCGCCGAGCAGCTGGGCCGCCTGGCCACCCTCGGTATCCGCAAGGGCGAGTTCTTCAACCCCGATCAACGGATGCGCCGGATTCTTGACCACGCCGCTCAGCAGGGTGTCGCGATGTCGCGTGCCATCGTCTACGCCTCTCGCGAGCCCGATATCCGGTACTGGCCGGAGCGCCACTGGGAGAAGATGTTCCTCCACAACACCACCTTCGAGCGGGACGGCGTCAACGACATCGATGCCCGCACACTCTGGCACTATCAGGCGATCGTGGTGTCACCCAACCTGGTCTCGACCACGCCGGGTGCGGGTACGGCCTACCTGACCACATTCCGCGACACCGAGGGCCGCTATCTGGACGGCGGTCAACAATACCGTCTGCGGGTGCCGGCAAATCCGCCCGTCAAACGCTTCTGGGCGATCTCGGCCTACGATCCGACCACCCGAAGCCTGCTCGATATCGGAGGCAACAAAAACAAGTCAGTCGGTAGCCTGGATGATCCAGTCGTCAATGCCGACGGCACGGTCGATGTCTATTTTGGCCCCGAGGCGCCCGATGGAAACGAAAAGAACTGGGTGCCCACCGTGTCCGACAAGGGGTTATCGACTAACCAATAACAGAAAAGAGGAGAGAATCATGGGAATTTTTGGCGACGACAAAGGACAGGACGAGCGGATCGCGGCTCTCGAGGAACACGTCCGCGTGTTGACCGAAACAGTTCGGGCCAGTCAGGCGGATCTTGCGGAAGGCCGGATCGCGATCCTCAAACTGCAGGCCAATGTTGACGAGAAGGTCTCGGCTTCGGACGTCGACCCGACGATCGTCGAACTCAACCAGAAACTTGCAGTCGCGCGCACGCAGCTCGCGGAGTCCTCGGCCGCCGCGTCCGAGAGCTGGGCGACGCTTCAGGACGGCGTTCGCGATGCCTTCGACAAGCTGAGCACGAGCGTCAGCGCCGCCGCGGAGCGGATCACGAAAACCTGAGAATATGTGGTGCCAGGATACAGGCCGCGGGAGATTCTTGCGGCCTGTATCCTGAATCCCGGATCCTGAATCGTGAATCCTGGATCCTGGATCCTGAAACCCATTCAATGGGAGGTGAAGCGGCAATGAAGACTCAGGAGACCAGAGAACGCGATCGGATATTCCTCAGGCTCTTCCTCAAAGGGTCGTTCTCCGAGGTGACCGAGAATGAGGTGTCCTATTTTCGCCGCCACCCCGACGAAATTGACGAGGTGACCGCGCCGGTCAACGTCCACAAAAGTTTTCTATTGGCGGGGACTCTCCTCGGGACGGTGTGTGTCGCCGCCTCCAAGGTGCTCAAGTTCTCGCAAAGCGTCCTGTTCTCCGAGGGAGTGCGCGAGTTCACCATCGACATCATCTTCGAAGTCGGGGTGGCCCTGATCGGCGCCGCGGTCACCGCCTACATCCTCGGCATCCTCTTGAATCAGCAGCAGGACAACGCGGCCAAGTGGCGGGCCGAGCTCCGCCGCAGGATCGGTGAACCGGAGTAGTCGAAGCGAAGGATTGCGAGTAGGGTCCAAGGATGCAGGATGCAGGATGCAGGATGCAGGATGCAGGATGCAGGATGCAGGATGCAGGATGCAGGATGCAGCCAGATCGTAGGTTCTCCTTGCGGGTT
>CAMYLH010000771.1 GCA_947259065.1 uncultured Desulfobacterales bacterium | reverse complement strand
GACAGTCTCAGCAGTTAGTGTGCATATATATCATGTGAACCAAACCAAATGCTCACCTGCTCGGTTGACACCAGAATTACGCAAATCGTTACCCACTCAAGATTTTTCCTGTTATGCCGATAATAAAATAGCGGGAAAATACCTTTTCAAAAAAAGAGATTACATGAGATACACTATAAAAAACAGATTGTTTGTTAGTTTTGCCATTGGATTTTGTTTCATTGTATACAACAGCATCGGCTTTGCCGCTGACAGTGGCGGTATTCAACAGAAAGAACATTCAGGATTAGAAAGTTCAGAGACAGCGAGTAAACAAAAGTATTCATATCGATACTATCCTTCATGCTCTGTTTATTATGATATTCACAGAAGGTTGTACTATTACTTTGAGGATGATAACTGGAAAATATTTGCATCACTGCCCCGCAATTTAGAGAGCAAATTAGGTGATTATGTAAAAATTGAAATGGACAACGATAAACCCTACATGGAAAATGATAAGCATGTTAGAAGATTTCCACCAGAAGATTCAAGGAAAACAAAGAATAGCATGTGGTCTAAATTGATCTTTTTTTTGCTTTACGAGCGCCCATCAAAATAACGAAAATTTTCCCAACATATAGCATATTAGCAGGTCAAAGCACCTGATCGCATAAAGCGCTCACAAAGGCAGAGCCTAAAATGACCCTGCCTTCTTTAAACTTCAATCTATGGCATTTCAGATATTACCTTTCGATATTCCTCCTCTGTAAGAGCTGGAAGCGTTTCGGTGCTTACGGCACCCCTCGATGATGTTGTTAGAATGATTTTCGATATGGTTTCATAGTCTGGCGCATCCACGATCACAACACGATCATAATTGATATCGGTGTTCCATGCACTGATTTCAATGATTCACCACTTATATGATTGACTCACTGTAGTTGAGGCAATTCATACGTGATTATTGCTCAGGCGGCTGCCAAAAAGAACCCATTCCTTTTAAGATTCCGATCAACTCCATTAGATAATCCTGCATACGGGAAGCGTAATCAGGATCTAACCGTTTGGTGAAAAGGTTGACGGAAAAAAGCCCAACAACATCAGATAGCTTGTTAACCCCTTCATCAGTATTGGTCTTAAAACCGCTCCAATTGCGAACATGCTCTTCCGACCGGAAGAGATTCATAGTACTTCAAGCATAGAGTAGGTCGTTGAACCAATCCTTAAAAAGAACAGATGTATATCCCAATATACTTTCCGGTTCAGCGTTCAGGACTGTTCCATTCTTCTTCGGGTAATTGATCGTTGCGGGCTTTGATCTCTTTTTGAACGGCTACGGCACACTGCACAGCATCGACAACACTTACATACTCAGCCAGCAAATTGTCGCCTGGTGAGTCCAATACTTTGCCGTTGTGTTGGCGGATAAGAGTAGAAAGCACCTCACGGTAGGCTGTTAATGTGCGGACAGTGGCTTCCTCGTCATCGCCCATGAGGCGACTGTAACCTTCGACATCGGCACTGAGGATGGCGGTAAGTTTACGTTTAAAACCTTCATCTGCCATAACGGCGCCCCCTTTTTCAAGGTTTCAAACAGAGAAACTCGGTAGGAAAACTATTAATAGAATCGCAAAATACGGTTTTCAGCTTTTCGATCTGGTTTGGAGCCTATAGCCGCCTATTTATTTCACCAAATTATCATTTCTAATTGGGTTGCGCGCTAGAGCGTTCAGAAATCCGAAGATCGTTTCGATCGAATTAATTTTTCACCTGATAATCTCAATTTCTGAGTTTGGCAGTAAATCCGGATAACCTTAAAACAGCTTTTTAACTTCTTCTTTTAACACCTTTCCCATTGTATTGCGTGGCAGTTCCTCCACAAAGACAATCTCCTTGGGGCATTTCCAGTTGTGCAGGTGTTTTTTACAACTCGCCTGGATCTCATCCGCCTGGACGCCGGCACCGGATTTTCTCACCACGGCGGCCATCACTTTTTCTCCCCATTTTTCGTCGCTGACACCCACCACAGAGGATTCGAATACGCCCTCAACTTGGTTGATGACCGCCTCTACTTCTTTGGGAGAAATATTCTCCCCGCCGGAAATGATAATGTGTTTAATTCGATCCGTGAGGTAGTAGTATCCGTCCTCATCAATGTGGCCCAAATCGCCGGTTTTAAACCAGCCATTTTCAACAGGCCCCGGCAGTTTCATCGGGCTTTCGCCAGTAGCCCGGGGATATGGCGGGCCCTTTCAGCCGGATTTCACCGGTTTGACCGGGTGCTACGTCGATGCCGGTATCAGGATCGACAATCCGCACCTCCAGCGCCGGCAGCGGCAGGCCGATGGATCCTGGCTTTCTCTTGCCCCGCAGCGGATTTGAAAAGTTCATGCCGGTTTCGGACATGCCTTCTCTTTCAACCGGCTCCCTGCCGAATATGCGGTGGATGCGCTCATAGTCTTTGGCCAAAAGCGGGGCCGATCCTGAGGTCCACAACCGCATATGCTCAAAGTCAAGTTTTTTATCGTTTAAATATTCCATCAGTTTGGCATACATGGCGGGTACAGCCATAAATACCGTGCATACGCGGGGGCCCTCCTTTTTGCTCAATACTTCAATGATCCTTGGCGCTGAAAATTTGTCCAGCAGAAGCACATGAGCCCCGGCTAACAGGGATGTGTGCAGGGCGAAACACAATCCATGCACATGAAAAAGGGGAAGCGCGTGGCAAAGTACGTCCGATTCATTGATTTCCCAAATATTGATGATATTGCGGGCATCATGGATCAGGTTCTCTTGGGTGAGAATCGCCCCTTTGGGTTTACCGGTAGTCCCGGAGGTGTAAATAATGAGGGCGGGGTCATGCGGTTTGATCTCGATCGGCTTTATTTCTGAGGATAAACCGCGTAAAACATCCAGATCGTGATAGGATTGTTGGGTATCGATGACTAAATTGCTGAGGCTGGGACTTATTTCCCTGATGAAGGGTTCCTTTGCGGGCTCCGACAATATTAACCTCGCCTCCGCGTCGCTAAGTAGGTATTGCAGTTCGGATTTCTTAAACCCGGTGTTCAAGGGCACGGCAATGGCCCCTATCCTTTGAAGTGCCAGATGGGCAACCACAAAAATCAAGGATTTTTGGATAAAAAGGATGACCCTCTCCCCTTTTGCTATTCCCCGGGCCAGAAAGAGATTGGCCATCCGGTTTATGTCCTGATTTAATTCAAGGTAAGAGATCTCTGTTTCTACCCTGCCATCCCGCAGAAAAGTGATCGCCGGTTTATCTTTATAGGTTAGAAAGGATTCGGTAAAATCATCACTGAACGACTCAACGCTCATTGCGTCCTCCATCTCACTCAATTCAGAAGCCACCGGCTATGCCAATGAGAATTTAAAGGGTTCTACCGTTACCGCGAGGGCATGCTTGATGGGTGCAAACTCGATCGATGCCGGCGGCTTATGAATTGATATAAAAAAGAATTT
>CAMYLH010000770.1 GCA_947259065.1 uncultured Desulfobacterales bacterium | reverse complement strand
ACAATAATAACCTTGTCCATATCTACTTGCCATCATCCGATTACGAACTTAAGTATGCCGGTCTGCCTCCTTGGATTCATCTTTAAGCCTCAGGGACTCCATAATCAGGTTCATGAGGCTCATGTTTATCTGCTTGACAATCTTATCATCGGAAAGATTTTTTAAGCGGATGCTTGCTTTATCGAAGGCAAGTAACTTAAAAGCCGCTTCTTCCCCATTGAGACCGCCGTAAACGGCATCATACAGCTCGCCGTCTTTAAGATAAAAAAGCCCTTTTTCATCCCCGGTCGAAATAATTTCCAGACAACAGGTTTTCTCCTCCATTTGGATCAGTTGCAGAAAACTGGCAACGGATATCCCTTTCAAGGTTCCATCCGGAGCATCCTGTTCAAAGACCTGAATGACGGCATTGGCGAGATCGTCTATTCGAAAGGGTTTGTGGAAGATATGCAATGTGCTTTTTGAAAGCTTTTCTTCTATTTCCGGTGTTCCGTGGGCCGTGTTAACGAAACAGGGGGGTTCAGGATAATTTTCTTTTACATGGGCTAAAAACTCCAGTCCATCAACCTTGAGCATTACAATATCGCTTACCACCACGGATATTGAATTGCTGCATGACTTTCATGGCTTCGGCACCGTTGTTGGCAAGCACGATCTCGAATTTATCTTTGTACTTTTGCAGCCGAGTCCGCAAAATCCTTTGAAACTTCAAATCATCATCTACAATTAGAACTTTATCCATATTTTATAAGTCCGATAGGTTGTAACGCGGAGTCAGGAAGCACAGCCGCATCTATCCGGGAAGTACCAACCATACTAAAATGGTAGACTTTATTGCCTCAATGATCAAAGCAACAAATGTGCCAAAAACTGAATCGAGGCGGACCCTGCAAGGAGATGTCATTTGCGCCTTTTGTTGATCGGCACCTTGCTATTGGAACCTGCGCTCCATTACCAGTGACAATCCTAGTGGAAGCCCGCAGGTGACAGGTGATATTTTAGGCTTCGTGGATTATTTTATCTTGATTGAAGAAATGAACTACCCCGCAGCAGAGCTGCGAAGTATCAAAATGAATTTTTATCTTATTAACCCCGATGCAGAGCATCGAGGAATTCTTTTGATTAAAAGACAAGCGTCAATTAATCGGCAAAAGTCAATAGAATGACATGCAATCGTTTCCCTCTCGCCCGTTTCATCCCATATGGCTGTATAAGGTGGGCGCTTCCAGGTTAAGGGCTCACCGGTTGGCTTCCGGCTTATCCCCTGTTATTTTGGTACAGGGTCTGCCCTTTTGACAAAGTTATTTTCCTCTTCTTTATAATAAAGGTCATCAAGAACTTCCCTTACCTTTCTAATATTTCCATGGAACTGCGATCGTTTTCAACAGGAGCATTGCCGGGAAAATCGTTGGTCGTTATAAATCATTTTCATATAAATCAATGGAATTGGCGTAATTATTGCAAATTTTTGTCTTCTTAAAAAGTTCGCTGATATACCAATGAACGGATCAACCTTCTAATCAGAGACGATCTCCGGCAAATCGTTTTAATCCACAGATTTCGCAGATCACATAGATTACAATGGATGTACGATAGAGGTTGCGAAATATGGCGAGGGTTTCATCATGATATGTTTCTGCGAGGAATGTGGCAGTAAATACGACATTGATTCCGAAAAAATTAAGGAAGATAAACACAGTTTCAATTGCCTGAATTGTAATGATATCATTACAGTCTCGTCATCACAGAAACATCTCGAAAAGCCGGTGTTTGATGATTTGTTGCTCAGCGAAGGTCAGGAAAAAACTTAGCATAGGATATGAAACATATTCTTATCTTAGAGTTCCGTGGCTTTTCCTAGCCGGGGGCAACATGTCCCAATTCGGCAAAATTTCATCGCGGGACTTGGTCGCAGCCTATCAGGACTAATTTCAACAAAAGAAATCCTTGACAATTAATTCCGGTTAATTTATTTGTGACCACAAAATTTTCATGAAATGTAATGGTGCCCTTGGGGCCCAACAGGGAAACCGGTGAAATTCCGGTACGGACCCGCCGCTGTGTTCGGGGACGAAACCCGCAAATTGCCACTGATCTAAACAAATCGGGAAGGCGCGGGGAGTAGATTGATCCGACAGTCAGAAGACCTGCCATTATGTTCATGTTTGTGGAGATGGTAAATCCTCAAGCGCCTGCGCTTGGGGATTTTTTTATGAGCAGACCCAAAGGTAGAAAGACATCAAACACTTCAGGAGGATCTTTAAAATGAATTTACAAGACATCGTAAAAAAAATCGCGCCTCTGGATCAGGAATGGATTGCCAAGGCCGGGACACGCACTGCACAGCTGGTCATGCCAACCCGGGCATTGGGAAGGCTGCATGAAATCTCCGAACGGCTTTGCAGCATCCAAGAAACATTGCAGCCGTCCATAAAACGTAAAGCGATTTTGATCATGGCCGGTGATCACGGAATCGTGGCAGAAGGCGTCAGCGCCTACCCTCAGGAAGTCACCGGTGCCATGGTTCAGACGTTTCTTGCCGGTGGCGCCGGCATAAATGCCATCGCCCGGCACGTGGCAGCGGATGTATATGTTGTGGATATGGGAATCATAGCTGAATTGGACGGCGTTGACAGCGATCGACTGATCGTTCACAAAATTGCACCTGGGACCGCCAATTTCGCCCGGGGACCGGCAATGTCGCGCAAGGAGGCTGAACAATCCATCTTATTCGGATTTCAGGAAGCTTCCAGGCTCTATCAAAGTGGCGTTGAGATTCTGGGCACCGGAGACATGGGTATCGGTAACACCACACCTTCGGCTGCCATCGGAGCCGTCATATGCGGTACCGACTTGGAGAAAATGGTTGGACACGGAACCGGAGTGGATGCCGAAGGGCTCGCTCGTAAACGGGATGCCGTTGTCCGCGGCATCGCTGCAAACAGCCCGAATCCCGCAGACGGCCTGGATGTGCTTGCCAAGGTGGGCGGCTTTGAAATTGGGGCCATTGCCGGCTGTGTGCTGTCCGGCGGGTTTCACCGTCGCCCGGTTGTAATTGACGGTTTCATTTCGACCGCCGGTGCTCTCATTGCCCAGAGACTTTGTCCCTGGGTGACGGATTACCTGTTTGCCGGCCACTGTTCGGAGGAGTCCGGGCACCGGGCGATGCTGGAGCATCTCAAGTTAGATCCGATTCTAGATCTTGGGATGCGATTGGGGGAAGGAACCGGCGGTGCGTTGGCAATGAGCATCATGCAGGGTGCAGTCTGTGTATTTAAAGAGGTGATGACATTCGCAGAAGCCGGCGTCGCAGATAAGGAATAATCTTTGGAATGACGAATGTTGAATGTTGAATGTTGAATGTTGAATTAAGGAATCCTTTCGATTTTTAACTTTCAAATGCTTGAGCCAAGCGACTTCCGTCATTCGTCATTTGTGATTCTTCTTTCCTCATTCCCAGTGATCATTCTTTTTACGTTTCAAGTCTATCGTATGGTTTGGGGTTGTGTCTGTATGACCGGTTCTGTGCCCTAAACTAATGGAGTGTCCTGTCCCGCGCCGATCAATAAACGAATTCAGCAACCAGCTGATGACGCTGATCATCAGTGAGCCTAAAACGGCGGCCCCAAATCCATGAACCTCAAAACCGGATATAACGCCGGATGCCATTTTAAGCATCAGCGCGTTGATCACAAAGGTGAAAAACCCCAGGGTCAGAATGTTGATTGGAAGAGTAATAAGAAGTGCAATGGGTCTAAATAGGGCGTTTAAGATACCCAGCATGGCGGCAGCGAAAAACGCCGTAAAAAACCCGTCTACGTGGATGCCGCCAAGCAAATAGGATGTAAGAATGATAGCCCCGGTAGAGGTCACCCACCTGATAAATATCCCACTCATAAATTTGAGATCACCGGCCGCTAATCTTCTCCCTTAACAAATGGGAACAACGGAATGTGACAACCTGACGTTGCGAGAGCATCATATCATCGCCTGTGGCCGGATTTCTTCCTCTTCTTTCCTTTTTGTTCTTTACACAAAATTTGCCGAATCCGCTGATCAGAACGTCTTCTCCTTTTTCTAATTTTTCTAAAGTACTTTTAATTTGTTCCAGCAGAATCTCTATCAGTTCGGCGGATCGGTTTTTGGGAAATCCGAGATCATTGTGAATTGCATCTACGATATTGGCTTTTGTCAGTGTCATTGATCATTTACTCCTGTGGTCAAAAGGGACTCTGAGTGGAAAAATCATGGCAACGGCGCTAAGCTAAATAAATCTTTTACTTTTGTCAAGGGATTAAAAATATTTGAAACCATATTCACCGCCGTTTGTCAAAATATTTCGCTGTCCTTGGGGAAAAAAACAGTAATTATGTGACTGCGGCCTTATAAATTGTGACATCCCCGGTAATAGAGTAGCTGGTTACTGCAGCGGGGATAATGGCGGAATCCCCTTTTCTAATATGTATTATTTCTTGGGTGCCACTATCCTTTAAGTCAGCTGTGCCTTCGGTACACAGTATGATTTCAACACTTCTTGATTCGGGTGAATGATAAGGGCTCCCTGCTGATGCTGAAACCACCGAAAGAACAAATTCATCCGCCTCGCTGGCATATATTCGTTCGTTCTTATTTTTTTTTACTGCCCTCAGTATATTAACAGGGCGAGGTTCAAAGTTCAGCACTTTCAATAATTCCGGCACATCTATATGTTTCGGGGTCAGTCCTCCCCGTAAAACGTTGTCGGAATTGGCCATTAATTCCAATCCAACCCCCTCCAAATAGGCGTGGAGTTCCGCAGCCGGCAGAAATAATGCTTCACCAGGTTTCAATTCAATGAGATTTAACAACAAGGGGGCGAGAACTCCAATATCGGTAGGATATTCAATTGAAAGTCTTGTCATCCAGTGAAACGCAACATCTTGGTCAGAATATAGATGTGCATTTTGGACAGCCTCTTCGACCACTTGATTTTGCTGGGGGGAATCCATGGTCATTACACCCGTAAAGAATCTCTTCAGTCCTGCAGAATCCGGGTTTTTCTTTAGCAAATCCAGTTCAGCGGCCAACCCGACAGGGCAACTTTTCCCCATCAGGGCAAGGATCTCGGGGATATTGCGAAATCCGTACATCGCCCAAAAGGGAGATAAAGCACATAGGCACTCCGGTTTATGGTTGTCATCCCTGTAATTCCGGTTGGGCGCATCCATAGCGATGCCCTGGTCGTTTTCCCTTTCAAATCCCTCTTTAGCCTGATTCAGGCTGGGGTGTGCTTGAATAGAGAGAGGCTTTGCCGCCGCCAGCACTTTGAACAGATACGGCAGCTTGTTGTCAAATTTCAAAGCCACAGTATTTCCCAGGATCTCTTGCGGATACTTTGCAATTAATTCTGCTAACGACAGCCAATGTCCATTATAAGTTACAAACGATGGGGCTTTGGGATGCGCGCCCATCCAAAGCTCCGCTCGGGGTTCAGACGAAGGGTTTTGCTCTCCGAGAAGTTCAGGAATCGCGGTTGGGGATCCCCAGGCATAATTCTGTAGGGTATTTTTAAGCAATTTGATAGATCGCATCGTTTCGACATTAAATGATAAAAGTTAAAATTATTTTAAAAAATTAATGTTTTCCTTCAGATTGACGATATTAGAAATTGAAACCAAGCAAAACAGAGGTTAATGGGTTTTACGCCAATTGCAGCGAAATACTAATGGTTAGAAACCATTTTGGGGTACGTTAACCGTGAACGCTGCCGCTCAATCTAAATAATAAATTATTTCGGTAACAGCAAGTTTTTTAGTATCGAATACCGGAAAATATAATAACCTAACCACGAAATCAATTTTATTTTTAAGTTATCTTAGCACTATGATGATTATCGAATCGGCAAGTATTACCGATAAGGGTAAAAAACGCGAAGCCAATGAAGATGCTCTGATTCTTGAAGATGCACTGGGACTTTATGTCGTCGCCGATGGGATGGGTGGGCATCGGGCAGGGGATATTGCCAGTCGTATGGTTGTCGAAACCATCGGAGATTTCATCAAAAAATCGATAGACCATGGCGATGATGATCAAACTGCCGACTTCGATGAAACCCTCTCCCGGGAAGCCAACCG
>CAMYLH010000769.1 GCA_947259065.1 uncultured Desulfobacterales bacterium | reverse complement strand
ACCTCTACTCTAATAGACCGCTCCGATGGGTCTAATAGTGAGGCTATCGACTGTCTTTGTCTC
Source organism: uncultured Desulfobacterales bacterium (assembly GCA_947259065.1). GTDB lineage: Bacteria > Desulfobacterota > Desulfobacteria > Desulfobacterales > JAFDCJ01 > JAFDCJ01. The sequence continues at coordinate 2,146 of CAMYLH010000769.1, read as the reverse complement.
GGTGTTGTCTGCACCGGTAATTTGTATAAGATGTTGGTCTACAACACCCAGAGATATCCTAAAGATAAGTCTTATACAAATTATGGCTACTTCCTACTCGTGTACACAAAAATATAGACGCACACTTGCTCCATTCAATCGTGTCGTCCAACACACTCCTGCAGTAATACGGGGCCACTGCCGCGTAGTACTGGATAGTACGGGGCGCTATTCGCCATCTGTCGTTATCTACTTTGTTCGCGGGTTAAACGTCATCACCCTCCTGGTTTGTCGTGTTCTTAAACTCCCGCTACATACTCCACGAGACTCTCTCCGTCTCTTTGTTGTCCTTGGTCTGCATTGCGCTGGTGTTGCTCTTATTACTCTCGACGCTACTGTCGTCCGACTCCATCGGACAGTCTCTTGAGATGTGGCCTTTCTTGCCACACCTGTAGCAGTATATGGTGCGCTGCCTAGGACCTTTCTTTCGCTGCTGGGCAAAACTCGTTGCCGTGAATCCGTCCTTGAGGGCCTCTGCCTCTTTGGTCGTTCCACCACCGCCTCTGCGGTTGCTCAACAGGGTCAACATTCCGGGTACATCCTCCGGATAATCCACTGTTCCCAACAGAAAACTGTTATTCAGTTCGTCCACCGCCTTCTTGTATCTGTGCCTATCCACTGCCGCGAGGAATACACATGCCAGGTACTTATCTCTGGCCTTCTCTTGTAGATCGGTGGCTTGTCCTTTCAACTTGTTGGGGATCAATTTACCCCAGACACTCTCGGTCATTTCTTGCTGTGCCAGGAATCTCTTGCTAAAGCTCATCAGGCTTTCCTTCGGGTCTTGTGTCATGGTCACTAGCCTCTTCACTGATGCTTGCATCGTCCAATACTCATACTGGACATTGTCTGTACTGTATGCCAGTTCTTCCATCTTGGTTAGTAAGCCAATCACGTCATCCTCCTTCTCTAAATCGCTGTACTCCGGTAGGCTCTCCACTTTGTTTCTCATTGCGGACTGGCACTGTCCCATAATAATACGGAACACCTTTGCTTTCTGCCGCTTGTACCGTTTCTCATCCTCGATATTCATTTTCAGGAGCATCTTGTACTTCTCCATGGACGCTTTGGATGCATCTTCCTTTGGCTCTGCCGGTTCTTCAAACTCGGTTTCTTCTTTGTCATTTATCAATTTCCACATTTCCTTTCCGTGTTCCTTTCCTACGTACTCGGCAATTGCTTTTGTGGTCTTCAAATATCTTTCTGCTTGGGTCTGGGTGCCATACTGGTAGACACTCCCCCTCAATTCTTCAATTCCAGTATCTCCGTAGCCATACTTGGCTGTTGTGTTCTTCTTCCTCCAGTCACTCCTGGGATTCTTCTCTTGCGCGCTCATTCTTCTGTATGTACTTCTCTGCTCGGCCTGAACCTTCGTGGACGGCTTGAGCTGTACTGTTGCTGCAGTCACTCCTGCAATTCTTCAATTCTCCAAAGTTGGCTCTTTCTGGAGCCTGTATCTCCTTGGTTTTCTCCTTAACCCTTGTGCACTCTTCAGTTCCTTGTAGCTGCTTCTTTCAGCTTCGAATAGAGCCACTGTAGGCTATAATTGGTCAAATATTCACTCCGATACGCTCTTCGGCGTTGTCGTCTTCGCACCTCTGTGGTCGACGCACCTCGACGGAGATTTTCGAGAATTCAATCGTATCTCGTGTAGACTCTGGTACTGGTTCTACGTACAGTATCTTCTCTCCGAAATCTTTCCGCACCTCGAGCGGTTAATCTGCAGCTGTAGGCTCCAGTACTGAACCTACGTGGCTTCCGCGAAATCACCGCACCTCGACGATGATCTCTTGCTTGTATTACGATCTTTCGCACCTCCGTGGTCGAATCTTCGCCGCACCTCTACTCTATCAGCAATCGTATATGCCCTGATAGTGAGGCCTTGCCCTTGATATCGGTGCGGACCACCGGCTTAATTGGTATTAGATGTTGGACTACAACACCAGAGATACCATAAAGATAAGTCTAATACCAATTATGACTACTACTTGCTTCGTGTTCACTGAATACTAGGACGCACACTTGCTCCATTCATCGTATCTTCCAACACACTCCTGCCGTAATACTGGGCTATTCCCACGTAGTACGGAACTAAGTACTGGGACTA
>CAMYLH010000768.1 GCA_947259065.1 uncultured Desulfobacterales bacterium | reverse complement strand
CCAGAAGCACTTCGACAGTCAGGCAGGTCAAGTCGTGGGAAGTTCAACAAAGGAAGATCATCAACCAATATATGGAGCATGCCAGCCAGTTCTTGCTGAAGGCAGGTCTTGCACCAGAATCAATTACCATTAAAATTCAAAATAGAAAAAAAGGGATTGCAAGGGACATTATCCGTGAGGCTCGGAACGGCTATGATGCTGTTGTGACCAGGCGACGAGGTATGACAGGTTTGAGGCGAATTGTTCTTGGAAGTGTGGCGACCAAATTGGTAGAAAAACTCACCTTTATACCTCTTATATTGGTTGGGAAACGGACTCCGAACAATAAAATTTTGTTGGCCTTTGACGGATCAGAGAATGCTGCGAGTGCCGTAAATTTTGTCGGTTCTTTCTTGGGGGGATTTGATTATGAGGTGAGTTTGTTTCACGTCATGCGGAGCAACCGCAAAGGACAACCTGAATATCAACACATTGTTTTCTCAAAAGAGTACACCAGGGCCGCCAGTAAAGAGATGTCTGGAACACTAAAGGCTGCTCAAACTAAATTGATTGATATGGGTTTAAAAACCGATAGGGTTTCAACCCAAATTGCCAAAAAAGCAATATCTCGTGCCGGAGCAATCGCCGACAGGGCCAAACAAGAGGATTTCGGAACCATCGTCATGGGAAGAAGAGGACACTCTCGCGTCAGCGATTTTTTCATCGGTCGTGTAACAAACAAAGTCATCCATATAGCCAGAGATAGGACGGTTTGGGTGATAAGGTAGGCGAGCGTTTTGCGGGAGTTCTGGTTGCTGGGTGCGAGTTACGGGTTGCGGGCAAAAAAGGCATAGAGCATGGGGCATAGCGCCTTGAGTAGGACATCGCTCATTGGGAGATGCAGAAGGAGCGGATTGTCGGGTATGTATGGTTGATTGAGTTGACAGGGTTGAATAAGTTGATTGAGAAAAAATAAGACCTGACTTCCGTATGTACAGACAGTGGCGGAAAAATTCAAATCCAAAATTCACCTTTTGTTTGCTGCAAGGGTATTTGAATATTTTGCCAGTATTTATGTGCCGTATCCTTCAATCAACAAGTTTGAAAAAGAGATTATTGAGGGAGCAGAAAACCGATTGTATGAGTTCATGGTGACTGCGCTGTTACACGGGATTTCTTTACACGCAAAGCCGCCCCGGTGTGGCTGGCTTCAACCGCAACAGCCGAAGCCCGTAACGCGGGAACGAATATTTACGGTATTCGCGTGCTGCATCAAATTCAAGGGACTATCTCCGCTTTTTCCACTAAAATAGGCGGTATTTCCTTTACCAGCGCCGGGATGACTTGCCGTGCATGCCAAAAAGAAGGATTTCGATATGTGACGGCCACTGCCGTTGCTCCCGATCGTCATCCGGGATTACTTCCCGGAGCCAGTGAACTGAAAGTCAAGCTGGTCTTCGCAGACAGATCGGGTATTATTCTCGGCGGTCAGGTGTCCGGTGGGCCATCAGCGGGGGAGCTTATCAATGTGATCGCGCTCGCGATTCAAAAGAAAGTAACGGTTAGAGAGCTTGACATGCTGCAAATTGCCACCCATCCCTTGCTGACATCCGCACCGACAGTGCATCCATTGATAAATGCAGCCCATCAGGCCTTGGCGAAATTGCGTGTGACCATCAAAGAATTGCCACCGCTAAAAAAAGTGGCATAATTCCAGAAGAAATTTATGGATCTTTGTTTAAGGAGGTAATGTTATGAATATTGTATTGATACTATCCATTGCCGTAATTTGGCTGTTTTCGATTTTTACTTTTGCAAAATGGCGGTATCGTTCCAAAGCACATAATGGGGGCATCTCGTTCAGCATATTGCGTGATGGCGTCACAAATTCGTTTGTTGCGGGAACAGCGGTAATTTTATTGGTGCTAGTTTTCTATCTAATATGATGAATTTTGGGTATGGTCCTAACTTGGGCCATTAAATCTCTCATCACGTTTATAGTGGGACTAACAGAGTCCACAGAGAAAAAATCTCTGTGAGCTCTGTTCCGCTTATGGCGAGATGAGAGGAAAAAGCCGATCAAACGCTAGAGGCAATCATGACTGCCAAATATTTAAACAAAATCTTGAATCAATAACTCACGGGCTCAAAAACTTCGAAAAAGGTTTTTTCTCCGATGAGAGAATCTATTTTGCCCTGAATATCCCTTCTTTCTTTGCTGTGCAGCCATTTATCC
>CAMYLH010000767.1 GCA_947259065.1 uncultured Desulfobacterales bacterium | reverse complement strand
TTAAAAGGGCGATGACCACGGGCATATCGGCGCCGCCGATGGGCAAGACACTGAGCACGCCGAGTGACAGGGATAAGGCCACGATAAGCAGAAACACCCCATACGCGAAAATTCCATTGGGCTGGTAGATCAGAAAGAGGCTGCAGATCAATACGGCTACAAGCAGCACAACGTTGATGACTGCCTGCCGTTTGATCAGGATGGGTCTTCCTGATATTTTTCCGGCCAATTTGCCATAGGCGACGAGGCTTCCCGAAAACGCTACGCCGCCGATCAACACCGCCAGCAACACGGCAACCCGCACGAAAAGATTGCTGTCGGGTTGGCTGTGAAAATTTTCCCATCCCACCAGTAAACTTGCGATGCCGCCGAAACCGTTTAACAGTGCCACCATCTGGGGCATGGATGTCATCTTGACGGTGCGGGCGGCAATCAGACCGATGAGAGAACCAATAATCAGGCCGGTAATCACCCAGGTGAAATCAAGACAACACTCAAACAATGCGGCCGTCACTGCAATCAGCATGCCGAGGGCCGAGATCAGGTTGCCCATGCGTGCCCGCTCCTGCTTGCCGAGCATTTTGATGCCCAAAATAAAGAGGATTGAGGCCGCTAGGTAACCCAGATCGATGAGAGTTTGGGTGTAATCCGTCATTTATCTTCCCCACTTTTACGTTTGAACATCGCCAGCATGCGATTCGTCACCAAATAGCCGCCAACCACATTGACGGTGGCAAAAATGACGGCTATCGTTCCCAGAATGGAGCCCAGCAGGTCCGCACTACTGCCCGCCGCGGTCAGCGCGCCCACAATCGTAATGCCTGAAATCGCATTGGTCCCCGACATCAGCGGCGTATGCAATTGGGACGGCACCTTGCTGATGAGTTCCACACCCAGAAAGATGGCCAGTACAAAGACAAAAAATAAAAGACCGAAAGACATGGGATTGCTCATTTTTAACTTTTCCAGTTTAGGCACCATAATGCTTTGCAATCATCTCATTGACGATTTCTCCCTGGTGGGTAATCACACAACCTTTTACGATCTCGTCTTCAAAGTTTAAATCAAACCGTTTATCTTCAGCATCCCAGAATTCTTCCACCAGGTTATAAAGATTCGAGGAAAACATCTGGCTGGCATGAACCGTCACTCTTCCCGGCAAATTGCTCAATCCGATGATCCGTACACCGTCCACATCAATTTCTTTACCAATCTGAGATCCGGCCACATTCCCGCCACCCTCCACGGCCAGATCGACGATGACCGAACCTTGCGACATACCGCGGACCATTTTTCCGGTGACGATGAGCGGTGCTTTGCGGCCAAACAACTGGGCGGTGGTAATGACAATATCGGACAAAGCACAGACTTTCGCCATGCCTTCGCGCTGTTTTTGGAGCTGCTCCTCGGTCAGCGCTTTGGCATAGCCGTCCTTGGTCTGACCGGTTTCTCCCAGGTCGATCTTGACAAAACGCGCCCCCAGGGATTTTACCTGTTCTTCCACGACCGGACGGGTATCAAAAGCTTCTACCCGGGCTCCCAGACGTTTGGCTGTCGCAATTGCCTGCAATCCTGCGACACCGACTCCGATGATGAACACGCGCGCCGGTGAGATGGTGCCTGCCGGCGTCATCATCATGGGAAGAATTTTATCAAGCCGTTCAGCAGCCAGGATAACCGCGACATAACCGGCCAGGTTGGCCTGGGAACTTAAAACATCCATTTTCTGGGCACGGGTTATGCGCGGGATCATTTCCATGCTGATGGCACTGATATTCTTTGTCACGAACATGTCAATGAGTTCGCGTTCATTGAAGGGATCCAGCAGACTGATATAAATACAGCCCGGTTTCATCAGCGCCACTTCTTCTGCGAGGGGTTTGCGAATGCGCAGCACCGCATCGGCATTTTGAATGAGCTGGTTGTGGTTTGCTACGACTGAAGCGCCGGCTTCGGTGTATTTTTCATCGGCAATCCTGAGCGTTTGCCCCAACCCCGACTCGATCGCGACATCGGCTCCGGCTTTCGCCAACTTGGCAACGTGTTCCGGAATCAGGGCCACCCGTACTTCACCCGGATGAACTTCTTTAGGCACGGCGAGATTCATAATAGCTTTTTATCCTTTCTAGAACTGATCCTTCTCAGTGCTGCCCTCCAGTGCCTCCACCGAACTCTGCCCTTCGGTGATAGAGTTCATCACCCGATCAAAGTATCCGGTTCCTACAAATTTCTGATGGGTAATGGCCATGTAGCCATCCTCTTTGCCGTGGGCGAACTCTTCCTGCTGGAAGTTTGAGTAAGCCAGCATCCCTTCTTTTTTATAGCTGAGGGCAAGGTCAAACATGCCCAGGTTCAGAGCATGAAAACCCGCCAGGGTAACAAATTGAAATTTATAGCCCATGGCGCCAAGCTCTCTTTGGAACTTTGCAATTTCGCTATCAGACAGGTTGCCTTTCCAGTTGAATGACGGTGAGCAGTTATAGGCCAGCAATTTATCCGGATAGCGGGATTTAATGGCTTCGGCGAATTTTGCGGCTTCCGCAATATTGGGACGTGATGTTTCACACCAAACAAGGTCTGCGTATGGCGCATAGGCCAGTCCGCGTGCAATGGCCGTATCCACGCCGTTTTTAATATAATAGAATCCCTCGGAAGTCCGGTCGCCGCCGACAAGAAACGGCTTATCGCGGTCATCGATGTCACTGGTTATGAGTTTTGCCGCTTCTGCATCCGTTCGTGCGATCAAGACGGTGGGAACACCGCAGATATCGGCTGCCAATCTGGCCGATATCAGCTTGGTAATAAACTCCTGAGTGGGTACGAGCACTTTACCTCCCATATGACCGCACTTTTTGGCCGAAGCCAGCTGGTCTTCAAAATGGACCCCGGCCGCACCGGCATCGATCATCTGTTTCATCAGCTCAAAGGCGTTCAAAGGTCCGCCGAAACCGGCTTCGGCATCGGCAACAATAGGCGCAAACCAATAGGGTCCCCGTTTTCTGCCATCCAGAACCTGAATCTGATCGGCGCGGTGCAGGGCATTGTTGATACGTCTGACCACTTCCGGTACGCTGTTTGAGGGATACAGGCTCTGGTCCGGGTACATTTCACGGGCAAGATTGGCATCAGCGGCCACCTGCCATCCGCTCAAATAAATGGCTTTAAGG
>CAMYLH010000766.1 GCA_947259065.1 uncultured Desulfobacterales bacterium | reverse complement strand
GGAAAAAGAAGCTGTATTTCCGTCGATTCGAAGTTTGCACTTAATAGTCGATGCTATAAACGGCGAGTTGGAGCAGCTTAAAACGGCTTGTCCTGCAGATTGGTCTTCAAATCAGCTAAGTATCGATGAAAAAATGTCCGAATTGCAACAGACGTTAAAAAATCTATCAGAAAAAGTAGACGGACCACTAGTTCCGGACTCTCTGTCATGGGTGTCTGAGTAACAATTAACACCCGTCGATTCGTGAAGCTGCAATTTATTTCCAATCAGATACCCGGAATAGCAGATACATCAAAGGTCGAGGTTCTGATCGGGGTGTGCGGAAGCGGGAAACAGTCAATATTCGATATAAAATTCCTATGAACAATCAAAGACAATCCATCCTTTGTCCAAATTGCAGAAAACTCATCAGTATTTCAGAGATACGGTGCCCTCATTGTGGTACGGCACATCCGACATCCTGGTGGAAAAATAATGCCTGGACCCGGGGGTTCCGCGATCCTAATCAATTCATCAAATTGGTCATTTCCATCAATGTGGTCATGTATATTATCTCAATTCTGTTTAACCCTAAAGCTACCGGCCTGACGATGAACCCGCTTACATTTTTATCTCCATCAGACAGAAGTCTGCTGCTTTTGGGAGCGACCGGGACCATTCCCATCGATAGGTATCATCGACTTTGGACCCTTGTGTCCGCCGGTTTTCTGCATGGGGGCATTCTACACATTTTTTTTAACATGGCCGCATTTCGTCAGCTTGCATCGATTGTTATCCGTGAATTTGGACTATATCGGATGATCGTCATCTATATTTTGAGCGGCATTATTGGCTTTTGGGTTTCCTATATGATGGGCGTCGCGTATACCATCGGAGCATCAGCCTCCGTATGCGGTCTGGTGGGCGCCATTCTATACTATGGCAAGAGTCGGGGTGGTGTATACGGTCAAACACTATATCGACAAATTGCGATTTGGGTTGTGTTTTTATTTATATTTGGGCTGCTGGTTCCGGGTATAAATAACTGGGGGCATGGTGGCGGGATATTGGCCGGGATTTTGTTGGGGTTATTGTTAGGTTACCAGGAACGCAGGCAAGAAATCCACTTTCATAAAATTTTGGCCGCTATCTGCGTGGTGGGTACGTTGGGTGTGCTTGTGTGGGCCGTGGCAACGGCGGCCTATTATCTGCTTGTGGTCTAATTAGTTTTAAAATGATCCCATCCCGTTGGAATAATGCGTTTGGATGTGCCGTCCGGATGCAATACTTCCAATTGGCTTGACCGCGTTATTTCACCAATACGAAAAAGCGGCCGCATAAATTCTTGTTTAAATTGTTCAGCTATTATGTCGGCTTCGTGCGGTGCGATGGTACACAGTAAGGTGTAATCCTCACCGCCTGATAGAGCGTAATCAACCGGATCTACATCAAATTGTCGGCAAAATTTATTAAGAAAATCCGATATTGGCAGGTTTTCAGAATACAGCGTGGCACCGACGCCGCTTTCGCTTGCGATGTGGCCGAGGTCGGAGCTTAGACCATCGCTGGTGTCAATGGCGGCATGCACTGCCGGCCGGCACGCCAAGAACCTTCCCTCTCGAAGGTGAGGTTCAGGCAGAAGATGTGCCTTGTGCAACCCTGCCAGTTCCGCGGAGTTTGACGGGATGTTATTTAAGATTAGATGCAGTCCGGCTTTGCTATCACCCAGAAAACCGGTTGAAAAAACAATATCACCGGGCTTTGCGGCATTACGACACAACATTTCTTCTCTTGCAACCATGCCATAAACCACAACATTAATGATCAAGTCGTCTTTAGACCGGGTGGTGTCTCCGCCCAGGATGTTAACATGGAATTTAGCTGCCAGATTTTTCATACCGTCGTAAATGGCTTCCAAATAATCGAGCGGGCAGTCTGACGGAATTGCAATGCTTACAAATGCTTCCCTGGCCGTACCGCCCATGGCGGCAATATCGCTCAGATTAACGGCCAAGGATTTATACCCCAAATCGAAACCGGTTATAGCACTTCTCAGAAAGTGAATTCGTTCAACCAGCAAATCGGTGGTAATCAATGAAATTAGTTGCGGATCAGTCGTAAATGCAGCCGCATCATCACCGATAGCTTTGACGACACTGCTCGGCCGGATCAAGCATCCTTGGCTGATCTTTTTTATAAATCCGAATTCCCCGATTTCTTTTAAGGTCATGCTTTTCCGGCC
>CAMYLH010000765.1 GCA_947259065.1 uncultured Desulfobacterales bacterium | reverse complement strand
GCTATAAAAATAACAGCTGTTTCACTTACTTCTCGGCACTGATCATACAGATCCAGCCGGGGTCGGCTTCACCCCTGGTGGCCGGCTCAAATATACCGCTGGGTTCGTCGTCTTCATCCCAGTCCTGCCAGTAAATGGTGACCTTGCTGAAACCCGCGTCCAGCAGTATCTCCTTTATTTCGGGCAAGCCGAAAAGGCGCCATTCATAGCTGAACGCCTTTTTCATTTTTGAGCCGTCTTTAAAGTGGAAGTGAATATGACAGACCATATGCCCGGTAACGGGGTCATAACTTTCCTGTTCCCACACATAGGTGAAACCCTTGTGCTTGGTTTTTTCCTCCAGTTCCTGATAAGCCTCGTAGCCGCCGAAGATATCGAGAAACAAAATGCCATCATCGACCAGGCTGTCACGCACTGAGCTGAAATAGTTGCGTAGTACGTCGCGCTGTTCGAATATCTGCCAGCTGAAATTCATCGCCAGCACGATATCCACAGGATCGGTCTTCACCGCCCGTACGTCATCCTGCAACAGGGTGACACGGGCCTTCTGTTCCGGGTCCAGCGCGGCTATATGGTGTTCTTGGCCCCAGGCCAGGACTTCCGGGTCAAAATCCACGCCTATCGCCTGATTGTCCGCACGCCCCCGCACCCATTCACAACACATCTGCGCCGTGCCACAAAAATCCTCGCGCAACAGCTTCGCCTTACGCCCGCGAATTCGCTTGAAATTGGTATCGATAAATTCGTATTCAAAATCTGTTGCCTGAACCGACTGTTCATACAGCAGGTGCCTGTCGGCGGTATCTGCCTTGCGGGTTTTTTTGTTTTTTCCCTTTTTGCCCGATTTCCCGGAATCTTTATGCCGTGTTTTCTTTATGTTCATGGACGCCCTTTGTGCCAGAATAGTATTATTCACCCGGTGATCAAACAGACAGCACCAGAGTGGCCCGCCAGCCGCGAACCCGCGTCGAAGGATGACGCCCCTGCGCCGGGAATTTTATTGCCGGTTTGGTAATTAGCCGATCATACCAAGTAGATTTATTCATTCAATGTTTCCAGAACCGATAAACGAGCTGGCCCGGATTGTTCGCGAAATTGCCGATCGTGAGCTGCCGGCGCGATTCTGCTGTCACTCCGGATCACGCAAGGCAGACGGCAGCCTGGTCACGGAAGCCGACCTTGTCATGCAGTCAGCATTGGCCGAAACATTGCAACGACACTGGCCGGATATCGACATACTGGGCGAAGAAATGGATTTACCCGCCCAGCAAAAAGCCCTGCAACAGGCGGGGACGGGCGTATGGTGTATCGACCCCCTGGATGGCACCAGCAACTTTTCGATCGGCGTTCCCTACTACGCCGTTTCCGTCGCCCTGCTGCGTGACAATCAAATCGAAATGGGCGTCGTCTACGACCCCAGCCGCAGGGAGTGCTTTGCGGCAGTCAGGGCACAGGGCGCCTGGCTGAACGGCCAGCGTTTGCAACGACAACAATTGTCGACTCCGCTTTCACAGGGCATGGCGCTGATCGATCTAAAACGCCTTTCAGGTGAACTTGCCAGCCGCCTGGCCGCGAACCCGCCGTACAAATCACAACGCAGTTTTGGTGCCGTGGCCCTGGACTGGTGCTGGCTGGCTGCAGGACGCTGCCACGTGTACCTGCACGGGCGACAGAAACTCTGGGATTATGCGGCAGGCAGCCTGATTTTGCTGGAAGCCGGCGGTTCAGCCGTTACACTGCTAGGCGGACCGGTATTTTCACCCACACTGCAGCCACGCTCATCGGTGGCGGCCCTCGACCCGGCTATCTTCACTCAATGGACGGAATGGCTGCAAATACCCGCAGAGCGGAACGCCTAACCCGGATTTCTCACCACAAAGGATTTCACCATGCACGTTACCCTCGTCCACATCCACGTGACCCCGGAGAATACCAAGGCTTTCATTGCCGCTTCACGCGCCAACCATGAGGCCTCCATCCAGGAACCCGGCAATCTGCGCTTTGATGTCCTGCAATCACCGGAAGACCCTGCTTATTTCATACTTTACGAGGCCTACCGCTCTGCGCAGGATGCCGCTGCTCACAAGGAAACCGCACATTACAAGACCTGGCGTCAAACAGTCGCCGACTGGATGGCCGAACCACGCCAGGGCATTCCCTTTACCGGTTTGCTGCCAGACGTCGATTGATCATGATCAATGCCTTTTCCATTGCCCGTTTTCCGCG
>CAMYLH010000764.1 GCA_947259065.1 uncultured Desulfobacterales bacterium | reverse complement strand
CACCGCATCTTTCCAGGTATAGGCCTTGGTCACCGGATCGACGGCCTTACCGACCGCATCAAGGTTTAGCGCCATGTTCTTACCTCCCGTGGTGGTTTGTTATTTGTTAAACGAATAACACCCAATATGTGACGATATAAAACTTCAAGTTATTGCAAAATAAGTTATAACTGAACTTTTCAGGCTTTGTCTTCTTTTTCCGCCGTAAAGGCCGGCACAAGAATAAACTTTAGCGTTTCTTTTACCACCTCTACGTAATCCGCATGATCGGTATCCAGCATCGGCCGGAATAAGTTTTCCGCCGATATGAAATTCAAGACCGTATTCCACACGGCCAGAATTCGGGCCTTGGCCTGGACCGACACTTGCCTTTTATGCGGTGCCAGTTCCATAGCAACGGCAATGTTGGCGACATGCTCCGATATTTTAATATCCAGCCCGACGCCGTTGGGCGCCTTATTAAAATAACCGTAAAGAATCAAATTGGGGACTTCCGGATTGGAAAAAAGATAATCGCACATCATGTCCAGGGCGATCTCAAGGCGCGTGGTCAGGGATCGACCGCTGACGTTGTGTTCGACGTCATTCAGCTTATCCTGAATTTCATCGCCGACATCCTCGAGCACGGCTTCATATAAATCCTGTTTTTCACCCCAATGATAGTAAAGGGTTGAAATGTCGATTCCCACGTTTTTGGCAATCATCCGGGTGGTGGTATTGTTGTAACCGTATTCACCGAAAATCCTGCGGGCGGCTGCCAGGATTCTGGCTTTCATCGAATTGGGGTCCTGCCGGGCCTTTTCAAGCGGTGACGGCATAAAATGAGCTCCATTTATTAGGGCTATCTTTAATTGCCAACGTTGTTGAGTGGTAAGTGGATGATTGGGCGGAAGAATCATATTGCCCATCAAATATATTCAAACATATGTTTCCATCGAATGATGGAAAAGCATTATCGATATTCAGCAAGCATGTCAAGGCTTTAATTAGCTGGCTGAGATCGAGCCCGGTGTGACGACCCGGCCGGGACTGGATGAGATGTTGCGGCTGAAGGGATTGGGATAACTAAAAAGACATCGATAAGTTTCTATTTGACTTTCAATTCCGCACGATGATTGTCGATCAAATTCCGCATGCCGCCGAAAGCAAAATTTTGCACCATCTCGTTTGCAAAGAAATCATGGGGAAAACCCAATTCGATGCGGCTGATTTCATTCAGCTTTTGCAGGTGTGCTTCATCGAGCCTAAATTCCAGACAGGCCATATTGTCCTTTAGCTGGGATAGCCGGCGGGCTCCAATGATCGGGATTACGACGCCGGGTTGCTGGCGCAGCCACGTCAGGGCTACCTGGGCCGGTGTTTTCCCGATGGCTTCGGCAACTTCCACGACGGCATTCGAAATGGCACGTTTGCGTTCGTTAATGTCTACCAGGGGCGCCATCATGGGATGCTCCAGCCGGTTTACTTCTTTACCGGCATTGCTGCCTTCAGCATACTTGCCGGTCAGCAGACCGCTGGCCAGCGGCGACCAGGCGGTAACCGCCAGATCCAGCTCCCGGGCCATCGGCAGAAGCTCACGCTCGCAAGTACGTTCAATCAGACTGTATTCAACCTGAAGACCGACAAACTGGGTCCAGCCGCGCAGTTCAGCCAGGGTGTTGGCCCGTGAAACGACCCAGGCCGGCGCATCGGAAATGCCGATGTACAAAACCTTGCCCTGGCGGACCAGATCGTCAAATGCCCGCATCACTTCTTCAACCGGAGTCAAAAAATCCCATACATGCAGCCAATACAGGTCGATATAATCAGTTTTAAGGCGTTTAAGGCTGGCTTCCACCGATTGCATCATGTTTTTACGCTGATTGCCGGCTGCATTGGGGTCTGTTCCCGGTGCAGTGTTTGTATATTTGGTTGCCAGCACAATCCGGTCTCGATCGGTAGCCATAAAATCCCCCCGAAAAAGCTCACTGGTTCCGTTGGTGTAAAGATCGGCAGTATCGATAAAATTTCCGCCGGCTTCCAAAAAGGCATCATATATTTTACGGCTTTCATCTTTGGTAGACCCCCAACCCCAGTCGTCTCCAAAAGTCATGGTTCCCAGACACAGCTCGGAAACCTTCAAACCGCTGTTTCCCAAATGTTTATACCGCATGATAAACCTCCTTTTTCGTTTTAAGCGAAATTAATGAAGCTCCCCGCAGCAGAGCTGCGAGGAATTCTTTTGATTAAAAATTTGAAA
>CAMYLH010000763.1 GCA_947259065.1 uncultured Desulfobacterales bacterium | reverse complement strand
CGGGCATATCCGGCTGCCGGCCAAAAAGCATCATGTCAACAACCCGTTTGTCAACCGCACAAAGCCGACGAAAGTCACAATTGATCAAAGCCGTGTTGATGGAAAGCTGTCTGACATCAAACCCCTGCGATTTTGTCAGGTTCGCCGCACGGTGACGGAAAAGCTGTTTAACAGCCTCATTGAGCACTACCATTATCTGGGCTATTGTCATCCGGTCGGCGAACAGCTTAAATATATCGTCTATTCGCAGCAAAGACCCCTTGCCTGTTTGGCTTGGTCTTCAGCCCCGCGTCATATCGGCTGCCGGGATAAATTTATCGGCTGGTCCGCACACTGCCGAAAAAAGCATATTGATCTGTTGGCTTACAATACCCGGTTTTTAATTTTGCCCTGGGTCCGGGTTGGCTGCCTTGCTTCGCACATATTGGGCCGGATGGCTAAAATTGTCTCTAAAGACTGGCAGACAATCTACCGCCATCCGATCTACTATCTTGAAACGTTTGTGGACAAACAGCGCTTTGCCGGCACCTGCTATAAAGCCGCCAACTGGATTTATCTGGGTGATACCACCGGCCGTGGTAAAAATGATCACACCAACAAAGCCAACCGCTCCATAAAAGCGGTATGGGGCTATCCGCTGAACAAACACTTTCGCACTCTGTTATCGCCGGAGATGCCATGAAAGCCCCCGAACGCATAGATTTGAACCTTGAGCAGGTTGATGATCTTTTAAAGCGTGTCGAAACAGGCTGCCTTCAAGCCGGTGATTATGAAATCATCAAGGCCATGGTAGAAACCATTGAGCTGCTAAGCCAGTGTGTGGATGAAAAGGCCACATCGATTAGACGGCTTTTACGCATGTTGTTTGGCCCCCGCACAGAAAAGTTGAAAAATGTGATCAAAGACAAATCAGATCCTTCAAAATCCAGGCCAGAATATACAACGGGTAAAAACAACCAGCCAAAACCAAAAGGCCACGGCCGAAACGCGGCGGCCGACTATACCGGCGCCGAACAGATCAAAGTGCCTCATGCAACCTTAATGCCCAAAGATAACTGCCCTGGCTGTTTAAAAGGCATACTTTATGAAATGAAGGTTCCCAAACTTGTCGTTCGCATTACCGGCAAAGCACCGATACAGGCTAAAGTTTACCAGATGCAAAAACTTCGCTGTAACCTGTGTGGTGAAATTTTCATCGCCGATACCCCTGCCGACATCGGGGAGGAAAAATATGATGCGGCTTCAGCCGCCATGATTGCTCTTTTAAAGTACGGCAGTGGGTTACCCTTCAACCGATTGCAACAGCTGCAGGGCAGCTGTGGGGTTCCCCTGCCGGCATCGACTCAATGGGAAATTGTTGAACAAATGGCCGATGGATTTTATCCTGTTTACTATGAACTTAACCGACAAGCGGCCCAGGGCGATGTCATCTATAATGACGATACGACCATGAAAATCCTGGCGTTGATGCAAAGCAATGATCAGAAGGATCAATCACAACGTAAGGGGATCTTTACCACCGGTATCCTGTCGACGGTCAACAATCAAAAAATAGCACTGTTTTATACCGGTCGAAAACATGCCGGTGAAAATCTGGCCGATTTACTGCAACAAAGACAATCGGATCTCAGCCCCCCCATCCAGATGTGTGATGCACTTTCCCGAAATACGTCTGAAGCGTTCAAGAGCATACTGGCAAACTGCCTTGCCCATGGCCGGCGCAAGTTTGTTGAGGTGGCCCCAAACTTCCCCGAACAGTGCCGTTATGTGATCGAAACCCTAGCAAAGATATATAAATATGATGAGATGGCCAAAGAGCAAAACATGAGCGCCGATCAACGGCTGCGTTTTCATCAAAGCAAAAGTGCTCCATTAATGGAAGATCTCGAAACCTGGCTTAATGATCAGCTGGATCAAAGAAAGGTGGAGCCCAACTGCGGTTTAGGTCAGGCCATCTCCTATATGCTCAACCATTGGCAGCCGCTGACTCTTTTTTTGCGGGTACCAAAGGCACCTCTTGACAACAATATCTGCGAAAGGGCTCTGAAAAAAGCCATCCTGCATCGCAAAAATGCACTGTTTTATAAAACTGAAAATGGTGCACGCGTTGGAGATCTGTTTATGAGCCTGATCCATACCTGCAACTTGGCCGGTGTCAATCCTTTTGATTATCTCACGGCATTGCAGCAACATGCATCCGAGCTCTCAGAGCGCCCGGATAGGTGGATGCCATGGAACT
>CAMYLH010000762.1 GCA_947259065.1 uncultured Desulfobacterales bacterium | reverse complement strand
GTCGTTGATGACCTTTTCCGACATGGTCTTGTCAATCTCCTGTCCCCCTGCGCCCACCGGATGGGCGGCTCCAATATTGGTTCCCGGTGCCATTGCGGCAACGTCCGCCGCCATGGTAATCATCACACCGGCCGAAGCAGCTCTGGCGCCGCCCGGATACACGAATACTACCACCGGCACCTTGCTGGCCAATATGTTCTGCACAATTAGGCGCATGGATTCAGCCAGTCCCCCGGGGGTATCCAGTTCAATGATAATGCAGGCAGCCTCATTTTCTTCCGCTGTCTTAATGCCCGATTTTATAAAATCGGCCGTTCCAGGGCTGATGGCATCCGCAACCTGGATGATGTAGACGTCACTTTGCTCCGCAAATACAATATTTGTAACTGCTAAAAAAACCAGCAAGACCGCCAAATGATAAATATTAGTCTTCATAGTGATATTCCTTCATCAGCATTTTCATATCCTCCCACACATCCCGCTTTTTATCTGGATTACGCAGAAGGTAGGCAGGATGGTATGTAGGCACAACCTTTATACCCTTGTAATCATGAAAACGTCCCCGAAGTCTTGATATGGGTGTTGCGGTTCCCAGCAATGTCTGAGCTGCAAAGGTACCCAGTGCAATGATATAGTCAGGCTGTATGGTTGATATCTGACGCTCTAAAAATGGAAAGCAGGTTTTTATTTCATCGGGTTCGGGATTTCGGTTTCCCGGAGGACGACATTTGATGATGTTGCAAATGTAAACCAGGTCTCGGGATAATTTTATGGCGTCAATGATACGAGTCAGTAGCTGACCGGCAGCACCGACAAAGGGTTGTCCTTTTCGATCTTCTTCAAAGCCGGGACCTTCTCCGATAAACACCAGCTTGGCTTTGGGATTTCCATCTCCAAATACAATATGGTTCCGCTCCCGGGCAAGTTTGCATCGCTGGCAATCACCGAGATCCGCATGGATACTTGCCAGAGTTTCAGGGAAAGATTCCCGCTTTTTCCCCCACTTTTCAAGCTTTTCCAAAGAATGCCCGTTGCAGGCGAAGCCGCGATAGCCATTGGCAGCTAAGAACCGAAGACTATTGTCAATTTCCAGGATTGTCTGAATAAATGTTTGTTTGTCGATCATCTTTAGCTTATGATGAAGTCTGTCTTAAGGTTCACGGGCCGGGGACTGCCTGAAGGCAGAGAATGTAGAGAGCAGAAAAAACGCATTCAAATTATAACGGAAAAAATATAACTACAAAATATCCATTCGAGCGATAGGTGTCAAGATTCCGAACTTTCTCAAGGCAGCCGGGCGGGATGCATCGGCTTATAAAATGGGAAGCTATTTTAGAATGAGCCCTAAGCACCGATACCACAAAAAGTACTAACCCGACAATCACAATATACACTCCGCGTTCCACTGGGCGGGCAAGCCTACATGCAATTGCATTTATTGAGGATATTCACGAAACTTTGATTCGTTGGGGATCGGTGAAGATCGAGAAAAAAATCGCTTAATTTATCGAACGCTATGAATCGAAATGATTAAAGGTTTGGAATCCTTCCAGCTGGCACAGGTAATCTTTTTGTGCCTCCTGCATGTCGGCTTCTACCATTTCAGCAACCAGTTGCTCGAAAGCAATGCGAGGTTGCCATCCCAGCTTTTCCCTGGCTTTGCCAGCATCGCCTAACAGATTCGGTACTTCGGTGGGGCGAAAATAGCGGGGATCCACGGCAACCATAATTTGCCCGGTTTCCTTATTGATGCCCTTTTCATCTACACCCTCCCCTTCCCAGCGAATCGATATATCAAGCTGTTGGGCGGCAATCTCGATGAACTCCCTCACGGAAAAATGTTCGCCGGTGGCGATAACATAGTCTTCGGGCTCATCCTGTTGGAGCATCAACCACTGCATTTCGACATAGTCCCTAGCGTATTTTGCGGGTGACAAAGGTTTCCCCACGGATTGGCGATTCATGATTGAACAAAATTCCGTTGCAGGCATAAATACCGTATGCTTCCCGATAGTTGATTGTGATCCAGTATGCGTAAAGCTTAGCCACAGCGTAAGGTGAGCGTGGATAAAATGGGGTGGTTTCTTTTTGTGGAATTTCCTGGACCTTTCCATATAGCTCGGATGTGGAAGCCTGGTAAAATCGGGTTTTATTCACCAACTTTAAAATTCTGATGGCCTCAAGAAGGCGCAGCGTTCCTAATGCATCCACGTTGGCCGTGTATTCGGGTGTTTCAAACGAGACTTTGACATGACTTTGAGCTGCCAGGTTATAGATTTCTTCGGGTTGGGTTTCTTGAATGATGCGAATGAGATTGGTTGAATCCGTAAGATCCCCATAATGCATAAAAAACCGTACATCCTCTTCGTGAGGATCGCGGTAAAGATGGTCCACTCGAGCCGTATTGAACGAAGACGCTCGACGCTTTATGCCATGGACTTCGTAGCCTTTTTTCAATAAAAGTTCAGCCAGATAGGAGCCGTCCTGACCGGTAATGCCGGTAACCAGCGCTCGCTTCATACAATTTTCTCCTTGGGTTACAGAACATGATTCTTAAAATATTCAATCGTTCGGGCAAGTCCTTCTTCAAGCTGGGTTTTCGGTTCCCATCCCAACCGCTCTTTTGCCAGAGTTATATTTGGCTGACGTTGCAGGGGGTCATCTTCCGGTAAGGGCAGATAAACGATATTGGATGTCGATCCGGTCAGCTCAATCACTTTGTTCGCAAGCTCCAGTATACTGAATTCATTGGGGTTGCCAATATTTACCGGCCCGCTAAAATCATCCGGAGCATTCATCATCCGAATCAATCCATCAATCAAATCATCCACAAAACAAAAAGAACGGGTCTGTGCCCCTTCACCAAATACAGTAATATCCTGATTTTTTAGAGCCTGAATGATGAAATTGCTCACCACTCGGCCATCATTGGGATGCATGCGCGGCCCATAGGTGTTAAAAATCCGTACAACCCGAATGCTGATCTTATGTTGTCGATGGTAATCAAAGAACAAGGTTTCGGCACAGCGTTTGCCTTCATCATAGCAAGATCTCTTACCGATGCAATTTACATTGCCCCAATACGCTTCAGTCTGGGGATGGACGGTGGGATCACCGTATACTTCCGAGGTAGAGGCTTGTAGAATTCTGGCCCGAATTCGTTTGGCCAGTCCCAGCATATTGATAGAGCCGTGGACATTGACTTTGGTGGTTTGCACCGGATCATTCTGATAATGAATCGGAGAAGCCGGACAGGCCAGGTTATATATTTCGTCCACTTCCAGATAAAGAGGAAAGGTGATATCGTGTCGAATCAACTCGAAATAGGGGTTTTGTAATAGATGGACAATATTGCGTTTGGTCCCGGTGTAAAAATTATCAACACAAATGACATCACATCCCTCCGCCAGCAGGCGTTCACATAGAAAAGAGCCTAAAAATCCGGCTCCTCCGGTCACCAGCGCACGTTTTCGCAGATGCATATTTTATCCTTTAATTAGATCGATTTGAAGGCAGTTAGCGATTGAAGTCGAGTACTTTTGATCTCGTATGAGATATAAGAATCTGAATTTATTGGCAGAAAGTTGAAGTCGGAACTAAAACTTGCCCCAGGTAATCACTTTATTGTAAAATTTATATCACAAATTCGATGATAATTGCAACAAACTTACGATATTTTTATATATTTAAGCATATTAGGAAATTTTTCGACGGCTTTTAGCCATGGTTCGATTGATCTCCGCCGGATCAGCAAATTGACAATTTTTCAGCGATGGATCGTTGGGTGCTCGGATTCAATTATAGATAACTGGCTTCGCGGCAATTTTCAAAAATGACCTTTACACCATTGCAGGTTTCGAGTATATAAATACACCCGCCAAAACAAGCAACTCCCAATACGACTGTCAGCCCCCGTAGCTCAGTGGATAGAGCAATGGATTCCTAATCCATGTGCCGCAAGTTCGATTCTTGCCGGGGGCACCAGTGTGAAATCCGGCTTGAACAACTCAGGGTCGAATGACTCAACTGGGCTGCTATTATTCTTACAGGAATGATGAATCATTTCAACATGCCGACAGCTTTCCCACTGACTGAAAGTGAGCTTATCATCTATAAAAAGTTATTGATTATTGCTGAAATAGCTGCCATATGTTGTCTATTT
>CAMYLH010000761.1 GCA_947259065.1 uncultured Desulfobacterales bacterium | reverse complement strand
CCAGGGACGTGCTGCCAAGCAGCTTTTTTCAAATTCGTCTTTTCATGGATTTTGCGAGTGTTAGTGAAAACCCCGGCAGCCACTGACCGCCGTCGTTGGGTATAGGAAAGACAAGAAAAATGGATCAATACCAAAGTGAAACATACAGCCACAAGGTCGATACAAAAGGCATTATTGTTAATGTAAGTGACAATTGGCAATCTTTTGCAGAAGAAAATTTAGGGGTTAGCACCTGTTTGCCTAAAAATGTTATTGGAACACATTTATTGGATCATATCCATGACCCGGAGACAAAGCATTTATATGAATTAATAATGCACAAAGTTCGAAAATATAGACGCAACGCGATGTTTTCATTTCGGTGTGACGCCCCAGATAAACGACGTTACCTAGAACTTACTGTTATCCCTCTAAAAGACGGCTCACTCGAATTTAAAAGTCAAATAATTAGAACTGAGTTAAGAGAATTTGTTGAGTTGATGAGATCTGACATAGAAAAATCAGAAGAATATTTAAAAATCTGTAGTATGTGTAAAAAAATAGCTATATCAGAGACTGAGTGGGAAGAGGTTGAAATCGCAATAGAGAAAATGAGATTATTTGAGCTGGAAGTGCTTCCGCAATTCACTCATGGACTCTGTCAGCCATGCTACAGTGCAGCTATTGCAGAACTTGATAGTTTGAAGTGAATACCCAACAATAGCAATCACCAGACGGCAAGAAGCGCGGCGGCGCTGACGCGGCAAGTTTGGGTGGGCCGCTGGTGATGCAGGTCGTTAGCTGCCTATTTACCAACTAAAGATCAATAACAATGCATGACTTTTCTATCGTTTCAGTCAACAAGGAAAACGTGGCTGACCTGGGTATCTTCTGTGTGAAAAACAAGAAACACGTCGGCCATATTGCCAAAGCCTCCTGGCTACACCAACGCTTCAATGAAGGTCTGCGGATCAAGCTCCTCGTTACCAAGGAGGGGAAACAGGCTGGATTTCTGGAGTACATTCCCGGCGAATATACTTGGCGCGTCGTCCACGCCCCAAACTATCTGGTGATCCACTGCCTCTGGGTCAATTCCAATAAATTCCCTTACACGGGCATGGCCTCGGCTTTATTGCAGGATTGCATTCAAGATGCAAAGACGCGTGACATGGCTGGGGTGGCGGTCGTGACCAGTGACGGTCCCTGGATGGCGAGTAAGACCGTGTTCCTCAAGAACGGGTTCGAACAAGTTGCTGAAACCCCACCTCATTTTCAGTTGTTGGTCAAGCGGACTGACACTGGCCCTCTGCCGACCTTTCCCCAGAATTCGGCTGAGCGCTTGCACCGTGTTCATGATCTGCAGCTGATTTATACCAATCAATGCCCGTATATCAGCAAAGCCGTTGACGAATTACCGCCGGTTGCTGAGCAACATGGTATTCAGCTGCAGCTAATTGAACTTAATGACGCCGCGGAAGCCCGTGAGAGAATGCCGTCGCCATATGGGATGATCAGTCTGGTGTATCAGGGGCGCCTACTGGCGGATCACCCTATAAGTGCTGCGCGTTTTAGAAACATCTTACAAAAGGAACTGAGCCTACAGCCGATCGACGGCAGCTAACCTATGCTACCGGAGCAGACGGCGTGTAGATAGCGGTTTACCGTGAAGGCCGCGCAAGCTTGAAATGAATGTAGGCGACTGCTCACCGGCGGCGTTAGCGGCCGTCATAATCTATCACCAAATCAATTGCTTATGCGAATTATTCTTTTATTAATGGCTATATTACTATCTTCCACGTCTTATGCAGCAGATAGTAAAGATAAAATGGACAAAGAGATACTGCACCTCTTTGTCTATCTAAAAAACTCTGATTGTGAATTTAATCGTAATGGCAAATGGTATAACGCAGAAGAGGCTGCGAAGCATATAAATAAAAAATTTCAGTATTTGATTAAAAAAGGCCTTATAAATTCAACAGAACAATTTATTGACCAAGCCGCCTCTGAAAGCAGCATTAGTAGAAAATCCTATATGGTTAAATGTGGTGAGTCTGAACCCATAAAGAGTTCTATTTGGTTCAAAAGGGAATTAACGAGTTTTAGAGAAATAAATAGTAGTAACCGCTAACATGGCAGTACATTGGACAGCCAGGGCCAGGCCGTTTTGTGTTATTTCCAGGACATACAGTGGACATAAGCCATTGGAGACTTTAACAAGGCCTCTGGAAGCCCTGGCTGAACTGACCACCGGCGTTGTGCAACG
>CAMYLH010000760.1 GCA_947259065.1 uncultured Desulfobacterales bacterium | reverse complement strand
GCCCGGCAGTCTATGGGACTCGGGGCCGGCGGCGAGATGAGACAAAAGATATATCCCGATTCCTACGGGATCGATGTTTGGGACCCAGACAACTATGGCCGCATCGTCATCCACATCATCAACAGCGCTCAGTTTCTTGAATTGACCGGCGTCCAGCCGCCAGCGACACTCGTTGATACGAAAACCTACACGGAATATGGGCTGCCATGGTTTGACCTGTACGATGAAACCAAAGCGGATGTTTCACCATCCGAGCATTTCACCGCGGTTAAGACCATCGCTGAAATTGATGCTCGGAAGGGAGAGACGGCCGTCGACAACGAGTCGGTGGATGTAGCAGAGACGCAGATTAGGAAATTGGGCACGGACAACTCCGGACAACGGAGGCGTCCGGCTTCCTCACCGGTAGAATCTGGCTCTTCATCTGAAGGTGAGAGAAGCAAATGATAAATCAACCCCAAGGTTGCATAAACAAGTCTAATGCCCTACGGCTTTTGCAACGTTAGGGTCAACATCGATGGCTTCTTATATCGATACCCAATTTGAAGGAGGTATTATACCATGACTGAACATCTTAACATGTGTTTTGACAAAATACTGCCGCGCGATTTTTATCGGCCCCACCGTGCTTTGGCTTTGGATGATCCCAAGCGTGCCATAATTGTAATTGCCAAGATGTGGCCCAATGGCGCAACGCTGCGCGTCCGCTTTATGGGCGGCACGCCCCAACAGCAGGCACTGGCCCGGGAGCAGGCTGGGTGGTGGAGCGAACATGCCAACTTGAGTTTTAATTTCAACGATGCAGCCAACGCCGAAATCCGCATTTCCTTTGACACAACCGACGGAGCGTGGTCGTACGTCGGGACCGATAGCCTTAGTATTCCGAAGAACCAGGCAACCATGAATCTTGGCTTCCAGGATGGGGGCACCTCTGGTCACGAGTTCGGCCATGCCATTGGCTTGGGCCACGAGCATCAGAATCCGGCAGGAGGCATTGAATGGAACGAAGATGTCGTCATTCGGGACCTGGGCGGGCCGCCTAATTTTTGGACGCCGGAGCAAACTCGTCACAACGTCATTCGAAAATACAGCGTCGATCAAATCAATGGAACCGAATTCGATCCGAATTCGATTATGCTGTATGCCTTTCCCGGCAGTTGGACCAAAAGCGGCCACGGTACCCACGCCAACGAGGTGCTGTCGGCTGTAGACCGCGCCTTTATCGCCAGTGGGCTGGCTTATCCGCGGGACAAGGTTCCGGAGCCCGTTGATCTTCCGGTCATCGATACCAGCGGCACTTCAGCCAGTATCGGTAGCCCCGGGGAAGAAGACATATTCAAGTTCACGGCGACAACGGGCGACCGCTATACCATAGAAACCGGCGGTCAAACAGATGTGGTCATGAAGCTGTTTGGACCCGGCAAACTAACCGACCTGATTGCCGAAGATGATGATGGTGGCGTCGGCCGGAATTCGAAGATTGTTGCCGATCTCAGCCCGGGTGAATATTTCGTTCAAATTCGACATTACAACACCTCCGGCGGCACCGGGGAATATGAGATTAGAGTGAGTAAATAATATTTAGTTTCCATCCATAAATGGTCTTTTTAAAAGGCAGTTTTGCTAGGCTGTTAAGGAGAATATCTCTTTAACAGCCTTTTTTATTTGGTTTCAATGAACTGTGCCGGTGAGGTTTGGACTATCCGTTCCACAGATCCAGCACCAACCTGCGGCTGAGATCCAGGTACTGGAAACGCATGGCAGGATCATCACAAAACACTTCCAGAGTGATGGTCCCGTCATAACCTGTGGCCTTCAACGTGTTCACTGCGCTTTTCCAGTTGATGTTGCCCACTCCCAGGGGCATGTGGTCATCCGCCCGGGAGCGGTTATCCGAAAAATGAACATGTTCGATATGTTGTCCCAAATGCTTGCAAAATATCTCATGATCATCTTTTCCGATATTGATGTGCCCGAAATCCAGATGCAGGCCGAGTCCGGCTGCCTCATGGATCAGTGCTTTAAAGGTGGAAACCCGGTCAAACGGGGCCTTATAATTTTCAAAGACAACGGTGAGTCCATAGGATGCAGCCATCTCAACGATGGGTTTTAAGGCCTCGATATTGAGCTCAACCAAGACCGGTTTCATGGACGGTGGACAAATATAGCAGGGGTGGATATTCATGACCTGCGCACCTAACCCGGTGTAGAT
The DNA here is from genome assembly GCA_947259065.1 of uncultured Desulfobacterales bacterium. Classification (GTDB taxonomy): domain Bacteria; phylum Desulfobacterota; class Desulfobacteria; order Desulfobacterales; family JAFDCJ01; genus JAFDCJ01. The sequence continues at coordinate 32 of CAMYLH010000760.1, read as the reverse complement.
GCCAACGCAGCGCTCAAGCTCACTGAGACACG
>CAMYLH010000759.1 GCA_947259065.1 uncultured Desulfobacterales bacterium | reverse complement strand
AAAAGGCCTCCTTGGATTATAGAAAACGATGCCGGGTGTTTTTGGGACAGGAGCCTGGACGACAGCTGTCTCCTGGTCCAATGCCGGATTCGCCAAATTTTGATGGATTTGTTCAAGATCATTGGTGTCCCCCATGTGGGCCTGAACCCATTCAGGCGAGTGTCCATAATGATTCGCGAGGGCCAGGATGGCTTCTTGATAGCTTTTGTGTTTTGAATTTATACCTGTCCAATATTTAAATGGTCTTCTGGGATTATAGAAGGCATTCCCATCTGCTTTTGGCGGGCTTATTTTTTTTGTGTCGCTGTCTTTTGTACTGAGTTGACGCACCCGGCCCTTCTTTTCAGGTGGTGCCGTTTTTTTAACTGTACTTGTTTTGACAATTCGCAAAACTTCCTTTTTGGAATAACTGAGAACCCATCCGGCGTATTCGCATTTTATTTCATCATTTTCTTCCCATGCTTTTTCCTGGCAAATCGTTTTCATGCCGTCTTTGAAATATATGATATCCGCATTGGCCGATAACACGAAGATGCACAGAAACAGGTATGTAACGACGACCACTTTCACCTTTCACTATCCCTTTTTTTAATGGATATCGGCGGATTGGGTTGAAATCTGCAATGCGAGGCTGATGCCGGATTACCAGATTCTGAAGGCGCTATAATCGAAATTGGAAATATCTTGCGCTTTAGCACATTGATGTTAAATTCATTCCGACTGCCGCTGATCAATTTGGGGTCAGGGAGATTTAAGTACGTCTTTTACCGCCTTTAGCATTTCGTCGCGATCAATTGGCTTGGTAAGGGTGCAATCGGCACCAAGTTTTTTTGCCCCTTTCAGATACCCTTCAGGCTTATTCAAACCGCCGCCGGACATCGCAATGATTTTGACATCCGGAAACTCCTTTTTCAAATCGATGATCATGCCAATGCCGTCCTTGTTTGGCATGATGAGGTCGGTAATGATCAGATCGGCTGGATTCTGACGGTAAATTCTAATTCCTTCTATTCCATCCGGCGCTTCAGCTACTTTATGTCCGTCACGTTCCAGCATAAGCTTGAGCATTGACCGTATTTGAGGTTCATCGTCAATAATAAGGATAAGTGCCATTGCTTTTATTTCCTTTCTCTGCTCAACTGGCTAGATTACTTCTTTGAATTAGATCATAACTTTATAAGTCTTTCAACATTAAAAACATCGGCAGATTTAAAAATGAAACAGTGGTCGTTTATAGTAATTGAAGCTTCCCACCACAAGGCGACAGGTCATTCATAAAATTATTCTAAACTCACATGTTTTTCAAAAAAAATCAAATCATTACTTGACATTTAAATTTGAATAGGTTCAAATAGTGAGCGTTCAATGAATGAACGCTTTCGTACATTCAAATTTCATATCTTTTACTGCCTGGGATGATACGCATAGACCTCCTTATGTAATTTGCCAAGCGGAGCTGTAACCTAAAAGGTCCTAAGCCGGAAAGCTCGGACGGCCTGAAGACGGCAGCGATTGAAAGTCTCCAAACCATCAAGACGACGATCCCCATATCCGTATCCAATCCCCATACCCCTTAACACTACCCGAACCCCTACACCTTATTCTTAAAATTCCAATGATGGACCCCATTGATTTACGTACCTTAAAGATCCTTGAAAAGGTCGATAATAACGGTACGCCCAGCCAGCGCGATTTAGCCCGCGATCTGAATATTTCCCTTGGGCTGGTAAACTCTTTTATCAAGCGGCTGGTCAAAAAAGGGTATTTCAAGATCGGCCATCTTCCCAAAAACCGGGTGCGATATATTCTCACACCCCGGGGTGTTGCCGCGAAATCCAGGTTAACCTATGAATATATCCAGTATTCATTTCAATTTTATAAAGATGCCCGTCAAAAGCTGCGGGATTTATATGCAGAGTTGGAAACGCAAGGTGTCAGACGTATTGTATTTTTTGGAGCTGGTGACCTGGCTGAAATCGCCTATTTATTTCTGCAGCAATCCTGTATTGAACTGGTGGCGGTGGTCGATGATGACAGAGTCGGAAAAAATTTTATGCAATTTACCATTGTCAATCCCGATCGGATCGGATCTCTTTGGTTTGACAGGATCCTCATTACGTCCATCAGTCCAACGGAACCAATTTTTAAAAAAATAGCGACCATGGGAATATCTGCGAGTCGCGTGGTCGAGATCGGCTAGAATGGATTTGCTGTGGGTTTTCGGTTGACTTGCTTAGCGAAATGTGATCAAAG
>CAMYLH010000758.1 GCA_947259065.1 uncultured Desulfobacterales bacterium | reverse complement strand
GATCTCAAACCGCTGAGGGATCCCTATCTGTCTACCTATCTTCGCTGTCGCAGGACCCAAAAGGGGCTGGCCGCTTTAAACAGCCATATCAACGTTGCCGGTATCCGTGAAATCCTCAGCGATCATATGGATCGGCCGTTTTCCATATGTAGTCATGAAAATCCGGCAGTGGTGCCCCTACAGCAGGTTGTCACCTGCCTGTCCATCATCATGAACCTAAGCCGCAAACAGGTCCATTACACACTGGGCAATCCCTGCCGGGGAGAGGTTCAGACGCTTGAATTGGGGTGGTGAAATGTAGAATGAACAAGGAGAAAACATGTCCGAATCCGATATTTGTTATATGACGGCAACAGAAATGGCTCAACGAATCCAGGCCCGGGAGTTGTCCTGCCGGGAGGTAATGCAGGCGCACCTGACCCGCATCGATCGAATCAATCCGAAAGTCAATGCCATTGTCAGCCAAATTCCACCCGAACAGGTGCTAGCCGCCGCCGATGCCGCCGACGAAGCTCTGTCACGCGGGGAAATCGCCGGTCCATTGCACGGTCTGCCCATCGCCCACAAAGACCTGGTGCCTACCAAAGGGTTGCGAACCACCTGGGGATCGCCCATATTCAAAGACTTTGTCCCGGATCATGACGGCTTGATCGTGCAGCGTCTTAAAAAGGCCGGGGCCATCACCATCGGCAAAACCAACACCCCGGAATTCGGCGCCGGTTCCCAGACATTCAACCCGGTTTTCGGAGAAACTCTGAATCCCTATGATATCACAAAAACCTGCGGCGGTAGCAGCGGTGGTGCCGCGGTCGCTCTGGCCTGCGGGATGCTCCCGCTTGCCGACGGCAGTGATATGGGAGGTTCCCTGCGCAATCCGGGCAACTTCTGCAATATCACCGGATTTCGCACGTCACCGGGACGCGTGCCCATATGGCCCAACCTGGTAGCGTGGTGTCCTCTATCCGTAGAGGGACCCATGGCCCGCACGGTCAGGGACCTGGCTTTGATGTTAAGTGTCATTGCCGGCCCCCACCCTTACTCTCCCATCTCCGTTGCCGAACCGGCAAGCCTGTTCAGGCGCCCCCTGGATCGCGATTTTAAGGATGTGCGCATTGCCTGGAGCAAGGACCTGGGCGGACTGCCGGTGGACCCCCGGGTTACCCGGGCGCTGGAAAATCAGCGCCATGTATTCGAAGATTTAGGATGCATCGTGGAAGAAAATCAGCCGGACTTTGCCGATGCCGATGAAATCTTTAAGGTGTGGCGGGCCTGGAACTTTGAGCTGGCATTCGCTGAATTATTGAAGTCCAAGCGGGCGCTTATAAAAGACTCGGTGGTCTGGAATATCGAGCAGGGTCAAAAACTCACCGGACCTCAAATTGGCCGGGCAGAAGTAAAACGCACCGAACTCTACCATCGGGTGCGGGAGTTTATGCAAACCCATGAATTCCTGATATGCCCGGTCAACCAGGTGCCGCCATTTGATATAAGCCAGCGCTGGGTGCAGAATATCGACGGTGTTAAGATGAATACCTACATCGACTGGATGAAAAGCTGCTACTATATCACCGTCACCGGCCTGCCTGCCATTTCCGTGCCCTGCGGGTTTACTCTGGAGGGACTGCCGGTGGGCATGCAGATAGTTGGACGGCACAGGGACGATTTCGGGGTGCTCCAGATGGCTCATGCATTTGAAGGGGCCACCAAAATGTGGCAGCGCCGTCCGCCGACCCTATTGTAGGCTCTTGTTGGTTTTTTCTGACAATATGTTGTAAAAAGCAATGCTGCCTGACCGGATGGAATAGGGAATTTTTTTCATAGTTTTGTGGAACTTATGTCATATATCCCACAAATTCGTCCTCTTCCCGGCTTGTTGAAACATGCTGCCAGGGATGGTCAACTTTAGCGTGACTGCCTGTATTCTTTCGATATTACATTAAATAATTCTGATGTCCCTGGTTTGGTTCTATCGGACAAAGGGGTCATCCGCAATGGCATGAAAACTGCACGATCTATCAGCCTTAGTATGGTTATGGAGCGCGGCATCCGGATCTCCTTTTCAATCGGCACTTAATTTCGGTCTCGGCAATGGAAACCACTGGAAACGATATCTTAGAACATCAAATCTCACAGGACAATGGGGGCAGACGGTCCAGAGGGGATCGCCGGAGTTACTCTTACACCCTGCATATCCCGGAAAGAAGAAACGGCAAAGATCGTCGCAGCGGTTATGACCGTCGGAAATTCCCCCGA
>CAMYLH010000757.1 GCA_947259065.1 uncultured Desulfobacterales bacterium | reverse complement strand
GTAACTTCTCAATAATCCGGGGCAAAGGCTGGACAAAAGCGCCACGTCATGGCATATTAAGGCCGTGGCAAAAGGGATCGCACTACCTGACATTCCAGAACATGAGCAGACTCCCGTCGTCAAAGCATTGCTGGGGATCATTGAGGAACTGGTAGTAACAGTTCAGAGGCAGGAAGAAGAGATCCAACAGTTAAAGGATGAAGTTGCCATTCTCAAAGGGGAGAAGAAACGGCCGAGATTCAAGCCGAGCAAATTAGACAAGGACGCGGGCAAGGACGACGATGACCAGGAAAAGGGAGACGACGCAGGCAAGCGTCCTGGATCGAATAAAAAAAGTAAAACCGCAAAGCTGAAGATTCACGAAGAGAAGATTGTCCCGCCGAGCGAGGAAATACCGCCAGGCTCCCGGTTCAAAGGCTACCGCGACTTTGTCCTGCAGGACCTGGTGATCCGTGCCCATAACGTGCGCTATCGTCTGGCACGCTGGGTAACTCCCGATGGACGGACACTGATGGGGCAGCTACCCGAATCGAGTAGGGATGGCCATTATGGTCCTACGCTGACGAGCTACATCCTCTACCAACATCATCAGTGCCAAGTCACTCAGCCGCTGTTGCTGGAACAATTGCGCGAATGGGGCATTGATATCTCCTCGGGTAAAATCAATGACTTGTTACTTGCCGACAAGGAGCGTTTTCATGAGGAGAAGGACGCCCTGTTAACCAGGGGCCTGGCGGTATCGAGCCATGTCACGGTCGATGACACAGGAACTCGTCATCGGGGGAAAAATGGTTATGTCACCCACATCGGCAATGACTTTTTCGCCTGGTTCCGCAGTACGGAGAGTAAAAGCCGGATCAACTTTCTCAAGCTGCTGCGAGCGGATCACTCCGATTACCGGATCAATGATCAGGCCCTGGCCTATATGGAACAACAGAAGTTGCCGAAAGTGCCTCTGAAGCATTTGCACAATCATTGTGGGCAAATCTATGCAAACGAGGCGCAATGGGAGGCGCACCTGCAATGCCTGGGAATTACCCGCGCACGTCATCGCCGTATCGCCACCGAAGGAGCATTGCTGGGAACTATTCTGGATCACGGTTTCTCACCGGGCCTTGCCATCATCAGCGACGATGCCGGGCAGTTCAACGTCCTGCTCCATGGACTGTGCTGGGTCCATGCCGAGCGACTTGTTCACAAGCTGATCCCCCTCAACGAGGCGCATCGGCAGGATATCGCTTCGGTACGTAATCAAATCTGGTCGCTCTATGCCGAACTCAAGGAATACAAAAAGCACCCTACGGTGGAATATAAGGAGGAACTACAAGCTCGCTTCGATGTGATCTTCACCCAGAGAACGCGCTTTGAGACCCTCAACCAGACCCTCAAGCGGATTCATCGCAATAAGGCCGAACTACTCTTGGTCCTGGAGCGCCCCGATGTCCCCCTTCACACCAACGGTAGTGAGGGGGATATCCGCGACTACGTAAAGAAAAACAAGGTCAGCGGTGGGACCCGCAGCGATACTGGACGACGCTGTCGGGATACTTTCACCAGTCTGAAGAAAACCTGTCGGAAACTGGGGGTCTCTTTTTGGGGGTACCTGATCGACCGTATCTCTCGCGCCAATGAGATTCCCCCTATTGCCAAACTCGTCGAGCTGAAAGCCGCTTCTCCATAACCACTGCCCCGGCTTTTTGAGAAGTTACGAATTTAGCCCCCCCTTTATCTGCTGCATTGGCCGCTTTTACCCGCCGAAAACCGCCTAAAAACGCCCAAAAACCACCCCGAAAAGTGGCAGTGACACGCGTACACGTGATAGGTTGTACGTGGACGCGAGAATTTTGATTGCAGGATAGGGGGGGTACTGTCATGGCGTGTGGGTGGCGAAATAATATTCATGCGGCAATCGGCGTGTGAAAAAGTCCATTACAATGCGATGTCCATGAATAGGTGCTGAGTTCTGCGCGCGGCGGCTGGGATTCGCCGCTAACAACCGATGGCGTATTTCCGCCTAGCGATTGGTGAACACGAGCCTGATTGTAGTATCGCCTAAAATCCACGAGTTTCCGTTCAAGGTCCCGAGCATTCCAGAAGAAGACATGGTCAAGGTATTCACGGCGAATGGTTCCGATGAGTCGTTCAATGAAAGGATGCGAGCGGGGCGTATACGGTACGGTCTTTATCTCGTCCACACCAAGAATCCTTAAGTTCGCTTGCCATTGCGGGGCGTATACGGTACGGTCTTTATCTCGTCCACACCAAGAATCCTTAAGTTCGCTTGCCATTGGTGATACAGGAATAGCGGATCGTTATCTGAGCTGAGATATTTCGGGACACCCTTGGTTGAAATGGCTGTGTTGAACATTCGACATAAGGCCACACCATCGACATCACCGGCGTGCACGCCAAAGCCAATGATGCGCCGGGTGAATTGGTCCATGACTACGAGCACCCAGTGGGTGTTGAGCAAAATGGACTCGCAACGAAAAAAATCAATACTCCATAAACTGTCTTTCAGATGACCGATAAAAGTCAGCCAGGAAGGGCCGTTACCGGAATCGGGTCCCGGGCGGTAGTGCTGTTCGAGCACGCGCCTGACAACATCTTTATCGATGTTTAATCCGAACGCTTCATTGATCTCCTGCGCGATACGAGGGCAGCCAAACCGTGAGTTTCGTGTGCATGGCTAATTACCAGTCACGCGGTAATTAAGGTCCGCAGTTCTTCTTGACAGTAGCTTTTCCGGGAGAAACTCCCACTTTCAGTATGGCTGATCGCTGTCGCCATGCTGATTGTGGCAGATCATTTTTCGTCCAGTGAACTGGGTATGAGGAATAGATGGTAAGAGTTATTCAATGCACTGTGATCCGCGAAAATCATGCAGCCTTCGTTAACAAGCCCGTATGGTGCAAGTATACGAACGAGCGGTATTACATTATTATCGAACAATATTAATATTATGGCCTACTTTCCGCGCA
>CAMYLH010000756.1 GCA_947259065.1 uncultured Desulfobacterales bacterium | reverse complement strand
GATTCTAACCTTAATTTGAGCCTTTACGAAATGTCATGTATCTTGCCATTCTATGAAATCGGAAAATTACTGAAATTTTTACAGATTTGTTTTGGATATCTTTGGTTTTAAAAGGTTTGGTTGGGAAATTAATTTAAGAATCATTCGGCCGGTATTAAAAAAAACTTTGTGAATATAAACCCTCTATCGTTCGTTTACCCCAGTCGGTTTGTAAATGTCAAATCCAAATACCGAAAGGAGGTAAATCATGAACGTTTCACAAGCTTCAAAAATTTGGCTGGAATATCACCGAGCCCATTCAAAACACAATACCGTCCGGGCTTACCAATTTACCATTGAAAAGTTTAACCAGAATTTTGCAAATCTTAACCTTAACAAGGTATCGCCGGATGATATTCTGGATTTTATGGCGAAATTCACCGAGGGGCGAAAACCCCAGACAAAACGGATTCGTTTTTCCCACCTGACCGCCTTTTTCAATTTTATGGGAAATAACTTCGATTGCGATTTCAAAAACCCATGTGATTCACAGATGCTGCGTAAACTATTTCGGCCGAAAGCAGTTGTTCATTGGGATATTATTGAAAAAGATACCGTCGACGAAATTATTTTCAGGACCGACAATGTTCGCAACCGGCTAATACTGGAACTGATGGCAAGAGGCGGAATGAGAGTCAGTGAGGTCTTAAAGTTGACACCGGCTGATGTTCTTGACCGGAAATTGATCTTAAATGATACCAAAAGCGGTAAACAGCAAGAATTGATTTTTATTCCGCAAAAGGTGGCCGATCGTTTGAAAGAATATATTCGTATCCAGAAAATTGAACCGACGCAGATGATTTTTCCGATTTGTTATGGAGCAGCCAGAGCAATGGTGGGAAAAGCCGGCAAATTGGTTGGAATAAGATTGAGGCCTCACGATCTGCGCCGTCATGCGGCAACATTCGCATCTCGTTCAAATGTTCCTTTAGAGATAATTTCAAAAGTAATTTTACGACATTCGAGCCTTTCGACAACCAAATCATTCAACTGCATCCCAACAAGATTTTAACAACAGCATATGAGAGTCGTGTTTTCTTTTTCAACACGAAGGGCCGCAAATCTTCCGTACCGCTTTACTGGACGGACATCGGGCCACAGGATCCATTTGTCGCTGTTTCTGCTGGACGTTCACTTTTTCGAGTCGCAGACCTTCTGGGTTTGGTTCGTCTCATAGGGGAAATAAACGGCGCAAGGCGCAAATGAACATGCATAGTGACCGCCAATTGCGTAAAGGAGATTACGCCGCTAATGTTAATTTATATTTGCCGCAACAAATTTAATCTGAGCGATATTTTATATATTAGAAACGATATATTATACTGTTATTGCACATTTTATATGATATTTCTCTTGACATCTTGTAGATAAAGCGGCATAAATAAATTATCATATAAGATTTTGCGGCATAATTAACCCAAGGAGATGAGCCGATGGCAGGATCCAAAAAGCCCCTCGATGACAAAACTGAAAGCTTGAAGAAATACGGTGCTCTCAACCCGCATCCACACAAGGTTGCAGAAAAAACGTTCTCAGATTCGGCACTCGAATTTTTCGATCCCCGTGATCTGGTTCAGGTCAAGTACGAGATGCTGCGTGCCGTCGAAAAGGAAGGCCGTTCGGTAAAACACTCATCCGAAGCTTTTGGGTTCTCTCGGCCGGCCTTTTATCAGGTACAATCTCAGTTTAAACAAGGGGGCGTGACTGGTCTTGTCAAAAAACGCCCAGGGCCAAAATCCGCTCACAAGTTGACTGACGACATACTGGCTTTCATTGAAGAAAAAGTCAAAGATGGCAAACCGCTTCGTGCAAGAAAACTTGCGCCACTGATAAGGGAAAAATTTGGAAAAGATGTTCACCCGAGAACAATCGAACGCGCGGTGACGCGAAGAAAAAAAAAGAGAAAATGACGGTGAGAAAATCCCAACTGGATAGCGAATCAGATGACAGCATTCTGCTGCAGTATGAATCACTGCGATTGCAGGTTCTAAACCGGTATGGGGATTTTTCTGAACGAGGTTTGGGTCTGACACTGTTCATACGCCGTGGGATGCTTGCCTGGATTGAGGTCTGCCACAAGTGCATGCCGGCAGATTCAAGCCGGCAAAAGCAGACGGAACCGCCCGTCTTTGCGTATGGTGTAACATCAGAAATGGTAAAAGTCATGGCGAACATTACCCTATCGAACCTGGAGGAGGCGCTGTTATGAATATGTCACATAGGGTCAATCAGAAAGTGACCGCAAGTCATCTGAAAAGGCAGGTGTACTGCTACGTCAGGCAATCGACACTCAAGCAGGTTTTTGAAAACACCGAGAGCACCAAGCGCCAATATGCTCTACGTGAACAGGCGGTCGCTTTGGGGTGGCCGATGGTTCAAATCGTAACGATCGACTCTGATTTGGGTGAAACGGCAGCATCTGTGGCTGACAGGCAAGGCTTTCAAAAATTGATGACAGAAGTCAGCATGGGGCGTGTGGGGCTTGTGATGGGTCTGGAGGTCTCACGTCTGGCACGTAACAATGCAGACTGGGCCAGGCTGCTGGAGATATGCGCCCTTACCGACACGCTAATCCTTGACGAGGAAGGCATCTATGATCCAACCGATTTTAACGATCGGCTGCTGCTCAATATGAAAGGCACTTTTTCAGAAGTAGAACTTCATGTGTTGAGATCCCGACTCAGAGGGGGTATTTTAAGTAAGGCCCGGCGGGGTGAACTGAAAACCCGCTTGCCGACCGGATTTGTTTACGATCACAATGATAAAATCATCATCGACCCGGACAAACAAGTTCAACAGAGTATCCGATTGTTTTTCGATATTTTTCAACGGACCGGAGCTGCATTTGCGACCGTAAAGGCGTTTGCCACAGATGATGTTAAATTCCCCTGCCGGATCCATTTGGGTCCCGACAAGGGCAGGTTAAAATGGCAACGGTTAACAAGCGGACGTGCACTAGTGATTTTAAACAATCCGCGCTATGCTGGCGCATATTACTACGGTCGGCAACGATCACGGAAAAATGTCGACGGGTCCACGACCTACTTTCAGGTACCCCGTGATCAATGGCTTGTGCTGATAAAAGATGTCCACCCGGGATATATTACCTGGGAACAGTATGAAGAGAACTTGCAACGGATGCGTCAGAATGCCATCGCATATAACCTTATAGGCAGAAAAACACCTCCCCGTGAAGGCCCGTGCCTTCTGCAGGGATTGGCGATTTGCGGCAAATGCGGTCAGCGGATGACAATAAGATATAAATACCAGCGCAAG
>CAMYLH010000755.1 GCA_947259065.1 uncultured Desulfobacterales bacterium | reverse complement strand
TCGCCGGCAATCGCAGGCTTCAAATAGGATTCCTTCAGATATTCGCTGCCATATTCATAAATGGCCGGGGTTGCCATGTGGGTTTGAACGGCAATGGCAACGGGTATGCCGGATCCGTGAATGCGGCCGAGCTCTTCCAAGCAAACGGTGTCGTACCAATAGTCCATCCCCTGACCGCCGTATTCGGTATCATAGCGAATACCGAGAAAGCCCAAATCTCCCATTTTTTTAAACAAGTCATGAAGCGGCGCCTCGCCTTTATCCTCCCACTCGTCCATGAAAGGATTAATCTCTTTGTCGACAAATTCTCGCACGGCTTTACGAACCATATCATGGTCTTTATCGAAATAAATTTGAGTCGCGGATTTGGATTTTACAGCCATTTTGTACCTTTTAACTTTTGTTTTTCTTCGAGTCCAAGAACAGTTGTACGATTTCTTTATGCGCCGGAGTCTGGAGTGCGATCGATTGATGGGCAGCTTCCCAATCCAGGGCTTCCTTCAAGGACATGTCAAAACTTTTCTCAAGCCCCTCCTTTATCAATCTCAATGCCAGCGGTGATTTTTGTACCAAAGTTGTGGCCAGTACCGCGACCTCCTTATCAATCTCGTCCTCCGGCACTGATTTATATACCAGACCGATGGCGGCGGCTGTTTTTCCATCGATTTCGTTTCCCAGCATTGCCAGCTCCCTGGCTTTGGTAAGCCCCACTAACCGGGGTAGAAGATAGGTGCCGCCATAATCCATGATCAGACCGATATTAACGAATATTTCACAGAATCTTGCATTGTCGGCTGCAATGACAAAATCTCCCGCCAGGGCCAGATTGGCGCCGCCACCTACGGCAACCCCTTTGAGCAGGGTAACTACCGGTTGGGGCATTTCCCGCAGGGTTTTCACAATCCGTCCGACCCCCTTCATGGCGACGAACCAGTCATGCGGGGCGATGCTTTGCGAGAAAAGCGAAATATCCGCACCGGATGAAAAATGATCACCGGCGCCTTTGAGCACCACAACACGGACGTCTTCATCGGCGGCGATCGCTTTGATGGCATCGTTCAATTCCTGAATCATTTCTGTGCTCATGGCATTCATCACTTCAGGTCGGTTTAACACCAGGGTAGCAATGTTGTCCTTTTTTTCAATAATAACGGGCTTGGTCGTCATGAATTATAACTCCTGTTTTGGCCTGCTCACCATTCGACTGGGGGTCGAGAAAGTTTCGGATTATTAATAGATTAGTGATACTTACCAACTAATCATAAAAAATTACTATTTATATTAATTGCAAGGTTTAATATTGGTTAGTGAATATCACTTATCTAATTTTTGTCAAGAAATTTTTCGATAAAAATTCTGGCATGGTTATCGACACCTGCATGGATTTTGCGGCGAAAATAATTGCCGGATGGTCTGGAAGAAAAAAAATAAAGATGTGAAATGCAGCGACAGTCGGATGATCCGAAACCCGGCAGTGGGATGGATGCTCCTGCGGCATGGGATAGCACTTTCGACCAATGATGTTCTTGGTGAATGGGGTCATGCGTATACCACACTTCATCCGGAGACAGGTATTCGCTAAGGAAATCAATGTGCCAGTGGTTTCGGCTGATAATTTTACGGTGATGCCCTATCCGTGCTTTTAAGCCTCCCGGACCGAAGGCGCTGCCCACGTAGACATAAACGCCGGGCTGAAGGTTGAGGGTGCCGAGTTTTCCAATGATCAGCCGTTTTTTTCGTTTGGCCGTGAAAACCAGCGCATATGTTCCGGGACTAGGGTGCATGGGGGAACCGGTGGTGAATGATGAAAGATAAACGTAATAGTTCAGCCAATAAGCCACTAAGGCCTAACTGAGTGCAGAAAATAATAAGAAGGAAATAATATCACAAATTTAAATTACAAATTACAAATACCAAATATCAATCAAATTCCAATGACCGAAATTCAAAATTCCAAACCTATCTGTGACCTTGAAGAAAGAGCAACCAAATGTTTTGGTCATTGGATATTGAAATTTTTTAATGCTTCTAAGGGCCTTAGGCACAAAGCTTACAATATATTCCCATACAGCTTTTGAGTGTTTTCCGATATTGCTTCCATGACGTCATGGTCGCCGATATTTTTTAGTTCTGCAATTGCCTTAATAGGGATTGAAACGTTGACCGGCTCATTGCGCTGGTTCGGATCGGGGCCTAACACCGGGCTGTCAGTTTCAACGAGCAATTGAGAGAGCGGGATTTTTTTGACAAGCTTTTGCTT
>CAMYLH010000754.1 GCA_947259065.1 uncultured Desulfobacterales bacterium | reverse complement strand
GATCGCAACAATAATCGGAACATCTGCCGCTTTGGCATGGTTGATGGCTTCAATCGTCTGGGGCATGACACCGTCATCGGCGGCGACAACCAATATGACGATATCGGTAATCTTGGCGCCCCGGGCCCGCATGGCGGTAAACGCCTCATGACCGGGAGTGTCAAGAAACGCTATTTGACCATTATCGGTAGCAACAAGATAGGCGCCGATGTGCTGTGTAATTCCGCCGGCTTCCGTCTCGGTTACATGAGTTTTTCGGATGACATCGAGCAGGGAGGTTTTACCGTGGTCGACATGGCCCATGATGGTAACCACCGGCGGGCGTTCCTGCAATTTTTCCGGACCGTCGGTTTCCTGTTTTAATATTTCTTCTTCCTCAAAGGCGGCGCGCTCCACTTCATAGTCAAATTCGGCTGCGACCAAAACCGCGGTGTCATAGTCGATGCTCTGATTGACGGTGGCCATAACGCCCATGCCCATGAGAGTTTTTATCATTTCACCGGATTTAATCCCCATTCTTTTAGCCAGTTCGGAGAGAACAATGGCGTCATCGATTTTAATGCGGCGCTTGATTGCTTTGGCTGTTGTAATTTGAGTTTTTTGTCCCGTGGCAGTCGCTTTGCCTTTGGCACCCTTGCGTGGTTTACGGGCTTTATAGCCTCTATCGTATAGGGCTGCTCCTTCAATAACCGATTTTTTACGAAATGAAATTTTCTTTTTTAAGAATTTTTTGTTACCCTCAATCTCTTCGCTAGGCGTCTGCCTTCCCTTCTTTTTTTTGGTCTCTTTGGGCGGTAATTCCTGCGGCCTAACACCCGGTTTTACCACCGGAGCACGAGTAGGCATCCGCTTAACTATGCCCTTGGGCTTTTCAGGCGTGGCGACTTTCTTTGCCGGTGGTTTTTCCACTGGCTTTACAGGCAGCTGGATAATCTTGGCGACGCTGCCTTTCTTAACTTTTTTAGGCTTTTTCTCCTTAAGCGTAACCGTTTTCTCTTGTACCGGTTTGACATCGCCTTCAATCAACTCTTCGGCTGCTTTCTCATCGACCTTTTCCAGTTTTTTAGAAGGTTCTTTACCAGTGGTCTCAGTCTCTTCAACGGCTTCGGCCGGCTCTTGCTCTGCAGGGGATTCTTTACTCTCGATAACTTCTTCGGCGCTCTCCGGTTCGGGGGCTGTTTCGACGATTTCCGGTGTAGGTTCCGGCACAACTTCGACCAGCACTTTTTTTCTACGTCTGCGAATGACGGTCGGTCTTATGCGCGTTTCCTCAATGGATTCTTCTTTTTTTCCGAAAATCACGTTTTTCACCTTTGCAACGGCTTCATCATCCAGAGAACTCATATGACTTTTAACAGAGATATCAAGATCATTCAGCTTGCTCAGCAGAACTTGGTTAGTCAGGTTAAGGTCTCTGGCGAGTTCATAAACCCTGGTTTTGGCCATTACTTCCCCCTAAGGTTCTTATATTTTCGCGATCAATCTATTTCTTTGTCTGATTCAGCCTCATCCGATGGCTGTTCAGATTGCGGCGAATCTTCTATTGCGGCGGTCTTGTCTTCAGCAGTTTGCGCTTCGATTTCTTCTTCGCCGAGTTCGTTGTTTGCTGCGGTTTCGGAATGTGTTTCAGCGTCCGTATCCGCTTCTGTTGGTGCGATCGCATTGTTTACCGCATCCAGAAGTTTTTCGGCCTTTTCTTCCCCGATACCTCTAATTTGGACCAAATCCTCTATGGTTGCCTGGCTGATTTCTTCAGCCGAATAAAAACCACTCTCATATAATGCATCGGCTAAACCGATACCGACTCCAGGTAAAGCCACAAGTGAGTCATAGCCGATTTGCATGGCCTGACTATAATGGGTTTCATTTTTTACATCCAGATGCCAGCCGGAAAGCTTGGATGCCAGCCTGACGTTCTGCCCTTTTTTACCAATGGCAATGGATAAATATTCGTCAGGGACAATGACTTCCATCGAACGGTTGTCTTCGTCTATAATAACCCTGGAAATCTCTGCGGGGGCCAGTGCATTGCACACGAATTTAGCCGGGTCCAAATGCCACGGAATGATATCGATCTTTTCGCCGCGAAGTTCCTGCACGACGTTTTGCACCCGGCTGCCCTTCATGCCCACGCAGGCGCCGACAGGATCTATGTCGGAATCATTTGAAGCCACCGCTATTTTTGCACGCACACCCGGTTCTCGCGAAGCGCCCATAATGGTTACGATACCTTCGCTGATTTCCGGTACCTCTGTTCGAAA
>CAMYLH010000753.1 GCA_947259065.1 uncultured Desulfobacterales bacterium | reverse complement strand
ACGTTGGGGAGTATAGTACTGGGTGGCTGCATTGAGCAATTGCTGTTGATTCATCGCCATGGTGGAGTTTCAAATGCGAAAGCACTTCTTTCCTCTTGGTGAGCTAAAAGCAAATTTATGGGTTGCAGTTACAGTGCATTCTCCGTGTGTGTAAGCATGTTATTTGGAGTCGTGGAGCCAGCGTGTTTGTTGGAGTGGTAGTTAGCGTGTTTGTTAGAGTGGTAGTTAGCGTTAGCGTGTTTGTTCGTCTTGGAGTGGTGGTTAGCGTGTTTGTTCGGTTAGCGTGTTTGTTCCTCGTTGATGGCATGTGATTGATGTGATGGCATGCCACTGCATTTGAAACCACTGCATTTGAAACCCTTGTAGCAAAACCGCATTTTGAAAACTGCATTTTGTAGCAGCCGTTAGCGTGTATAAGCTACGAGTAGAGTCTCTTTTGGATTGAGTAGGAGTTGCCACGGTGGTTTGTGTTGTTGTCGATTGTTTTTTGTTATAGAAAAAAGCCAGCAGCATTGTTGTTTGTTATGGAAAAAAGCCAGCAGCACGCCTGTGTGTCTTGTCCGGACACAACACACAGGCGTGCTATTGCATTTTTGCTGAGTTAATTTTGCTGAGTTAATTTCACAAGGTGATCCATCGACTAATCTGTCAACTGAATGTGTAGGGTTAGAGATAAGGATTCTTCCCAGCTGACAAGTTTAAAAGATTTAAGTAATGACTTCGCAGTTGACAAGATGTTTAAAAAGATTTAAGTAATTACTGGCTAGCCAGTGATGTTTAAAAAGATTTAAGTAATTACTAGCTAGCAAGTGACGTGAACAGAATTCAAACTTCAAGCGCTACGAAGAGCATCAATTGCAATAGTAAAGCACACACAAAAAATAGCAACCAAGATGGACTCCACTGAGGTTTCCACCAAAAAGGGGCATGGCAACCAACAAGCCGCATTAGCAAGCAAGGAGGAGAAGGAGGTGAGTGGAAAGGAGTGAGATGGTGGCTGTAATCTGCTGCACCTGTGACCGATGCTGGTTGGATGGCTGAATTAATTTTTGCTGACCGCTGGGTTTGCATTGTGTTGCTTTTGTTACATAAAACTGGGGGAATCAAGGAGGATGTGCCAGTGAGAGGACTAACCAACACAGAGTTGATGCTTGCTATTAACACTGGTTGTTCGTTCTGTGGACTGAAGGGGGCCCAATTTGATGTTGAGCATTTGCTGGAATGCCAAGAGGTGTCTCGCTTGCAAGAGGAAATGGGCATGGTAGGTCCCGGTGAGCCCAGAAGAGTTTCGAAGAGCATCAATTGCAATAGTTCACATTTGCAAGTCTCCAGTGTGTCGAACAAGATGGACCCGCAGCAGCAACAAAAGCCCTTTGTGCTGAAGAAGATGCCAAAGAAGAAAGCCAATCCACAACGCAAAATGAAGCAGTTCTTCCAGGTAGTTAAGGCCTCGGCGCCAAAAGTGGAGAAGAACTTCCAAGGGATGCCCATGACAGAATGCGTGTATGAAGACCTGGTGGGGAAGGATGTGTACTTTCCACCTGGTTGGGGTGGACTGGAGGATGATGGCACAAGATCTAACTGGAAGCTATGTACTAGTTGCTGTCTTTGTCCTTGTGTTGTAACTGAAAAACTCTACGACATCTTTGAGTTCGCAGAAAAACTAAAGCTTTTCTCAACAGAGGAAAACGACAATGAGACAATCGTTTGTCAAACATATAATCACTGTGAGACAATCCTTGCTGACATCTTTAATAAGAGATATGTGCGCAAGTTTTGGCTTCCTTGCTGTCTGACGGAGGCTATCCGCGAGAAGTATCCCTTCGATGATGCATCACTTGGTGTCGAAGCAGAAGACAATGACCAGGAGCTGGAATGGGAAGAACAGTCCGCCCAAGAGAGATCTGTGTGTCCACCACCTCTTGAGTACCAGCTAACGGAATGGAAAGAAACAGCTTCACAGAAGTCTGCCTGATCTGCGTGAGCCTACTACCTGAATCCAATTGAGCCTACTACCTGAATCCAATCAAAACAACGTTAATTAATTATTCACTATTTAGTCATGTTACACAACCACAGAAGAATCAAGAGTGAAGATCATCGTAGTTGTGTTCCCAACCGTATTCACCATCTTCACTTGGAACCAAGTTCCAGAGTTCCGTTGTATGCGCTTCGAACTCATCTTCATTCATTTCTTCAAAATTGGGGTTGCGTTCAATCATGTCAACACGGTCCATTGCATAGATGTCTGCTGGCTCATTGTTG